>JAFKFE010000983.1 GCA_017308345.1 Alphaproteobacteria bacterium
GGCAAGGTGCTGCCGCGTGAGCGTGTCATCGTGCACCGCAACGGCAGTTACGCGCTTTTCGCCGACATCTTCCGCTACAAGCTGCTGGCGACCGGCGCCGACATCTACATCGACTGCGACATGTATTGCGTGCGGCCCTTGCCTCGACGGCCGTATCTGTTCGGCTGGGAGAGCGAGACCCGCATCAACAATGCGGTCTTGAGCCTGCCGGTCGGTTCGCCGATCCTGGCCGACCTTATCGAGACTGTCGATCATCCCGAGCGCTTCCCCGAATGGTATTCCTGGACGAAGCGGCTGCGCTTCGGCGCGTTGCGCGCGATCGGTAGGCTGAAAGGCTTCGAGGATATGCCGCATGCGTCGCTCGGGCCACCCTTCGTCACATATCTCGTGCGCAAGCACGGACTGCTCGACCGGGCTTCGCCGATGGACGTCTTCTACCCAAATGTCGAAAACGAGGGGACGATGCTCGACCCTCAAAAGACCCCCGCCGATGTGATCCGGCCGGAAACGCTGGCGGTCCATCTCTGGCATGGGTCGCTGCACAAGGTCGCGCTGGCCGATGTCGCGCCGACATCGCCGTTGGGCGAAATCCTCGCTGCCGGGCTCTAGCCCATAACACGCTGGGCCGCGACACCGGCAATGTCGCTTTTACGGCGGCTTTTTGCCCGCCTGTGCGTCAAGCTGCGGCCGCATGCTGGAAAAGAACCGAACCGCGAACGATCCGGGCCGCGCCGCGCAATCGGCGCCGCTGATCGCCATTGCCAGCGTCATCGTGTCTATGGCGCTGATCGCGATCGGCAACGGTCTGATGTTCGCCTATATCCCGGTGCGCCTCGGCGCTGACGGTTTCGACCCGACCTGGGCCGGGCTGATCGTCACCGGGCTTTCGGCCGGCGGTCTTGCGGGCTGCATCCTGACCGGTCCGCTCGTCAAGCGCGTGGGCCACGCCCGCGCCTTCATGGTGCTCTCGGCGCTGATCGCGCTTTCCAACGCGGCGATCGGCGCCGGTCCGATCCCGCTTTTGTGGATCGCCGCGCGGGCCCTCTACGGCTTTGCGATCTGCGGCCTGTTCATCGTCGCGCAGAGCTGGCTGAACGACGCCTTGCCGAATTCGATCCGCGGCCGGGTGATGGCGGTTTTCTATGTCGCCTATATAGGCGGCCTGGGTATCGGGTATGCCACGCTGGCCGCGGTCGACATCCACACCGCCGCCGCGTCGCTGATCGGCATCACTTTCACCGCGCTCTCCATCCTGCCGGTCGGCATGACCAGGCTTGCCCAGCCGCCGGCGCCGCAGGCCGCATCGGTGGCGCTGCGCCGCGCCTGGCGCATTTCGCCGGTGGGCGTCGCCGGGATGCTTGCGGTCGGCGGCCTGTCGATGATCGTTTCCGGCTTCGCGCCGATCCACGCCACCGCCAAGGGCTACAGCCAGGCCGATGTGGCGCTTTTGTTGTCGGCGATGCCGGTCGGCACGCTGATCCTGCAGATACCGCTCGGCTGGATATCGGACCGCACCGACCGGCGCTATGTGCTGGCGGGCGCGGCGGCGCTCGCGGTCTTCGCCAGCGCCTTGGCCATTGTCTTCGACGGCGGCGCGCTGATGGCGCTGGTGGTGATCTATCTGATCTGGGACGGGGCGTCGGAATCGATCTACGCGCTCTCCAGCGCCCATGCCGCCGACCGCGCCGGCAAGGACGAGCTCCTGGCGCTGTCGAGCTCGATGCTGTTTGCCTGGTCGTTGGCCGGCTTCATCGTGCCTGGCATCGTCACGGCGCTTTCCGCCGTCTTCGGCACCGCGACCTTCATCTATGTCGGCATCGTCATCGCCTCGGCCTTCTGCCTGTTCGTGCTGTGGCGGGTGACGGCGGCTCGGCCGACTCCGGCGGCCGCAAGCGGCAATTTCGCGCCGATGTCGGCGCAGACGCCCTTGCCGGTGGAACTCGCCTTCGCGCCGGACGAGGCGACGGGTTCGAAGTGAAGAACCGGCTTGGCTATCGCGGGCGACCCATCAAGGGTGTCGAGCATGCTGTCGCCCTGGCCCCGTGCGCCGGAGATCAGTTCCCGCCTTTTGCGCCTCCTCTGAAGGCGACTTCGGCCGCCGCGCCGGGGCTGTCGTCTTGAAACTGCAACGGAACTCTGCCTATCTAAGTGGCGTCACCTGATTTGCATGGTGATTTGGTTGTTCTTGTTGGGAAAGGAAACACACTGAGAACAGCACTGCGGAAGAAGGCTGATATCATGCCTTCGCCGGCCGGGATCAGCGGCAACGCCGCCGCGACCCTCGCCCTCGACACAGTCCTTGCCAGTCTGGAAGACTCCAAGGCCGAAAACATCGTCTCAATCGACATCCAGGGAAAATCGAGCCTCGGCGACTACATGGTCATCGCCTCGGGCCGATCGCACCGTCATGTCTCGGCTGTCGCCGATCATCTCCTCAAGGCGCTGAAGGATGCCGGGCTCGGCACGGCGCGCGTCGAGGGGCTGGCCAGCGCCGACTGGGTCCTGATCGATTCGGGCGACATCATCGTCCATGTCTTCCGCCCCGAAGTCCGCGAATTCTACAATCTCGAAAAGATGTGGCAGGCGCCGGACCTCGAGGAAGAGACCTTGCACTGAGCCTTGATCCGCGTGCCGTGACCCGTCACGGTATGCGCCAGACAAGCTCGCCGGGGCGAGGATGAAGATCACCGTTCATGCCGTGGGCCGGATGAAGACCGGCCCCGAGAGAGAACTCGCCGACCGCTATTTCGAGCGCTTTGCCAAGAGCGGGCCCGCGGTCGGGCTGGAGTTTGCCGGCATCGTCGAGATCCCCGAAAGCCGCGGACAGGGCGCCGACGAGCGCCGCCGCGAGGAATCCCAGAAGCTGCAGGCCCAGCTGCAGTCGGGCGCTGTCCTTATCCTGCTCGACGAGCGCGGCAAGTCGCTCTCCTCGGAGGATCTGGCCGCCCGCATCGGCCAATTGCGCGACAGTGGCCGCAAGGCACTGGTCGTTGCCATCGGCGGCGCCGACGGCCATGACAAGGTTTTGCGCGATCAGGCCGACCTTGTGCTGTCGTTCGGCGCGCTGACATGGCCACACCAGATCGTGCGGGTGATGCTGGGCGAGCAGCTCTACCGGATTGCCACCATCTTGGCTGGGCATCCGTATCATCGATCGTGAATAGCGGCATCGACCGAAAAGCTGGGGATTGCCGGCCTGCGCCTCGATTTCCGCCTCAATCGCGCGGCAATCGGTTATTGGGCGCTTCCAGCATGGTTGATGGTTCGTTAACGAAGCGGCGGATAGAGTCGAGGCCTGATGTCTGAAGGCTGGAATTCGAGAACGCGCGCCTGGCGCGGCCGTTGCGGTTTGACCGTTGTCGCCGCACTGGTCGCGCTCGGGCCGGTCCGGGCGGCCGAGAATACGCTCGACATGGCGCCCGATCCGGATCAGAGCCGGGCCGAATACGAGCAGGTTTCCAAGGAGATCACGCTGTCGTCGGAGCGGCTGGCCAAGCTCGCCGCCGACATCGCTTCGGTGCGCAAGGATTACGCCTCGATCACCGCGGCGCTCATCCAGTCGGCAATGACGGAGCAGAAGCTCGGCCAGGACATCGAGGACATCGGCGCCAAGCTCGAAGGGCTGAAGGCCGAGGAACAGAAGCTGCGCGCCTCGCTCATGGCGCGGCGCGACGTGCTGGCCGAAGTGCTGGGCGCGCTGCAGCGCATGGGGCTCAATCCGCCGCCGGCGATCCTGGTCAAGCCCGAGGATGCGCTGTCGTCGGTGCGCAGCGCCATCCTGCTCGGCGCCGTGGTGCCGGAACTGCGCCAGCAGACCGACAGGCTGATGGCCGATCTCAAGGAGCAGACCAGGGTGACGGCCTCGATCGAGGCCGAACGCGCCAGGCTCACCACCGCCGTCACCGACCAGACGGCGGAGAAGAAGCGGCTCACCATGCTGCTCGAGGCCAAGAAAAAGCTGCAGGCCGATACCCAGACGGCGATCGCGGCAAGGACCTGATCGCCTCGCTCGAAGCCGACAAGGCGCGCAAGGCGCAGGACCAGGTCAAGGCGGGCGAGCGGAAATCGACCGACAGCGACACGACGTCATCGACGACCGAGCTTGCCGCGCTGCCGGTGCCGGAAGCCAATCGCCTGACGGGGTCGGCTCCGTTTTCGGCCTTGCAAGGCCAGATCGCGCTGCCGGTCATCGGCAAGATCAAGCGGCGTTTCGGCACCGACGACGGCAACGGCGCGGCGATGCAGGGCGACATGGTTGCGACACAATCGGGGGCCATCGTCACCGCGCCGGCGGAGGGAAATGTGCTTTATGCGGGGCCGTTTCGCTCCTATGGTCAACTCTTGATCCTCAATGCGGGCGATGGGTATCATGTCGTCCTGGCGGGGATGAGCAGAATCAGCGTCGTGACCGGACAGTCGGTGCTCGCGGGAGAGCCGATCGGCGCGATGGGAGAGGCCCGGGTGGCAAGCACCTCGGCCTCGCGGAATGAGAATTCGACGTCGGAACTCTATGTCGAGTTCCGCAAGGATGGAAAACCCGTCGATCCGGCCCCATGGTGGGCGGACCGATTTTCTGGAAGGACGTGAAATGATGCGGAAACTGTCGCTTCTGTTTGCCGGCGCGCTGATGGGCGCATCGGCAATGAGCCTGGTATACGGCGCACCGGGTTCGGCGGCGAACGCTGCGGGTTCGGAAACCTACAAGCAGCTGGCGATCTTCGGCGACATCTTCGAGCGCGTGCGCGCCAATTATGTGACGCCGCCGGACGACAAGTCGCTGGTCGAGAACGCCATCAACGGCATGCTGGCCTCGCTCGACCCGCACTCCTCCTACATGAATGCCGAGCAGGCGCAGGACATGCGCGTGCAGACCAAGGGCGAGTTCGGCGGCCTCGGCATCGAGGTCACCATGGAGAACGACCTCGTCAAGGTGATCACGCCGATCGACGACACGCCGGCCGCCAAGGCGGGCGTGCTTGCCGGCGACTACATCGCCAAGATCGACGGCGAGGAGGTTCGCGGCCTCACCCTCAACGACGCGGTCGAGAAGATGCGCGGGCCGGTCAACACGCCGATCAAGCTGACCATCCTGCGCCAGGGCGCCGACAAGCCGATCGAGCTGACGGTGGTGCGCGACATCATCAAGGTCAAGGCGGTGAAGTACCGGGTCGAGAACGACATCGGCTACATGAAGATCACCTCCTTCACCGAAAAGACCTATGACGATCTCGAGAACGCCATCGAGAACATCAAGAAGCAGGTGCCCGACGACAAGCTGAAGGGCTATGTGCTCGACCTTCGCCTCAATCCGGGCGGCCTGCTCGACCAGGCGGTGAGCGTGTCGGACGCGTTCCTCAAGCGCGGCGAGATCGTCTCGACGCGCGGCCGCGATCCGAAGGACGTCACCCGCTTCGACGCCAAGCCGAAGCAGGTCGACGACATCAACGGCAAGCCGATGATCGTACTGGTCAATGGCGGTTCGGCGAGCGCCTCGGAAATCGTCGCCGGCGCGTTGCAGGACCTGCGCCGCGTCACGGTGGTCGGCACGCAGTCCTTCGGCAAGGGCTCGGTGCAGACCATCATCCCGCTCGGCGAGAACGGCGCGCTCAGGCTCACCACGGCGCTCTATTACA
>JAFKFE010000984.1 GCA_017308345.1 Alphaproteobacteria bacterium
CCATGATGCTCGGCATGAAGAAGGCGCTCTCGAAATGCTCGAGCGTGTGCTGCGTGCCGAGGAAATGCCCCTGCGGACCGACCTCGCGGATCGCCGCCATCGCCTCCTTGAAATCGCCGAAGGGCAGGCCGCCGGCATATTTGTACCAGCCGACCAGTTGCTCGCAGTCGGTGGCGAATTTCGAATAGCCGCAGGAGAGCCCCGCCTCAAGCCAGCCGGCGGAATGCCAGATGTAGTTGGCGCCGGAAAGGATCGCGGCATGCATGAGCATGTTGGATTCGTAGCCGGCCTGCGCGTCGTTGAGCTTGGAGCCGACATGGAAGCCGGAGGTGCGCCAGGGCAGCTTGTACTTCCTGGCCAGCGCGCCCATCAGATACATCATCTGCGCGGCCTCCGGCGTGCCGCCCATCGGCGCACCGGTCTTCATGTCGACCGTCACCATGAACTGGCCGTAGAGCTGCGGCGAGCCCGGACGGATGAGCTGGGTGAAGGCGACCCCGGCCAGCGCCTCGGCGTTGACCTGCGCCACCGCGCCGACGGCGGAAGCCGGCGTCGAGGCGCCGCACAGCGCGAAGGGTGCCAGGATGAGCGGCTGGTTGTGGCGCGCGTAAACCCGCATGGCGTCGAGCATGGTGGCATCCCACACCAGCGGCGAATTGCAGTTGGTGATCGCCACCAGCACAGGGTTGTCGCGCACGAACTCCTCGCCGAAGACGATCGCGGCCATCGCCATCGTGTCCTCGGCGCGTTCCTTCGACGTCACGATGCCCATGAACGGCTTGTCGGAATGTTTCAGCGCCGAATGGATGATGTGGAGATGCCGCTTCGGCACCGGGATCTCCATCGGCTCGCAGATGATCGAGCTCGACGAGTGAAGCGCCGGCGCCATGTAGGCCATCTTGTGGAAATTGTTGAGGTCGGCGAGCGTGCCGTAGCGCCGCTTGTTGTCGAGGTCGCGGATATAGGGCGCGCCATACATGGGCACGAAGATCGAGTTCTTGCCGCCGACGCGCACGGTGCGCTCGGGGTTGCGCGCGTGAAGCGTGAATTCCGGCGGGACCTTCGCGACGAGTTCCATCAAGAGCGCGCGGTCGATGCGCACACGCGTTTCCCTCACGTCGGCGCCCGCCGCCTTCCAGAGCGCGCTCGCCTCGTCGTCGCGGAATTCGCACCCCACCTCCTCGAGGATCTTCAGCGATTCCTCGTGGATCAGCTCCACCGCCTCGTCGGGCACGATCTCGTAGGCGGGGATCTGCCGGACAAGGGTCGGGAAGGACGCGATCGGCGCGCTTCTCAGCGCCTTGCGCCCAAGGCGACCGCCGCCGCGACGGTGGGTCTGTTCGGTCATTTCGACGGCCGGTGCGTTCATGGAGGCTCCTTCTTCCCGCCACCTACGTTAGCGAGGCAAAATATGGCTGTGACGTTGGAAAATCCTGATCTTCTGTATAAGCTCACCTTATGCGAAGCCTGCGCCACCTCCTGCCCTCGGCCGGCAGCCTGATCGTCTTCGAGGCGGCAGGCCGGCTATCCAGCTTCACCGCCGCCGGGCGCGAGCTCGGCATGACCCAGGCGGCCGTTTCCTATGCGGTGCGCGGACTGGAGGAGCAGCTCGGCGCCAAGCTCTTCCAGCGCCGCCACCGCCAGGTGCTCCTGACGGAAGCCGGCGAGCGTTTCCATGCCGACGTGTCGCTGGGTCTGTCGCATATCCGCAAGTCGGCGGAGGACCTCCGCCTGCAGGCGACGGGCGGTCACGTGACGATTGCCGCCTCGACCGCCTTCGGCTCGTTCTGGATGATGCCGCGCCTGCAGCAGTTCCGCGACCAGCTGCCGGGCATCGACCTGCGCATCCAGACCGCCGACCGCGACCTGGACATCATCGCCGAGGGCATTCCGCTTGCCGTGCGCGGCGGCGTGCCGCGCGACTGGCCGGACTATCACTCGCTGTCACTCTCCGACGAAGAGATCTTCCCTGTCGCCGGCCCAAGCTATCTCGCCAAATTCGGCATGCCGAAGACAGTCGAGGAACTGGCCACGCACCGGCTCATCCATCTGGAGGAGCCCTATCGCGAGGCGCCGAACTGGGACGAATGGTTCGCGTCGGCCGGAACCAGCCTGCGCAATGCCGAACGCGGGCTGCGCATCAACGACTATGCCCTGGTCATCCAGGCGGTGATGGAGGGGCAAGGCATCTCGCTCGGCTGGCGGCATCTGGTCGAGCGTCTGGTGGCGTCTGGACTGCTGGTGCCGGTAACCGACCATGTGATGCGCACCGGCATCGGCTTCCACGTCATCTGGCCGAAGAACCGCGACCTCAGCGACAACGCGCGCAAGGTCAGGGACTGGCTGGTGGCACAGGCATAGGCTTCGGCAACGCGGTCCGACACACGGCCGGACCGCGATAAGGCCAAATGCGGGTCAGACGGAACCGTCGTTCTTCAGGCCGAGCACATCGATCTTGTCGATGGTCGGCGGTCCGGCAAACAGCGTTTCGGCATTGGCCATCAGTGCCTTGGCGATCTCGCCGGTGAGATGCGCCTGCCGTCCCGTCTCGTCGTGAAAGGCGTCGAACACGCCAAACACGCTCGGGCCGAGCTGAAGCGCGAACCAGATCGGCGTGGTGGCCTCCCGGTTCGCCAGCTGCAGGCCGGTGTCCAGGAATGCCGCGACATCCTTCTCCTTGCCGGGCTTGGCTTCGAAGCGTGCGAACAATGCGAGCTTGATCATCTTTCTTCTCCGATCGTTGTTGCGCGGCCGAACTGGCCGTCGAAAACGACAATCGCAACGATCGGGTAGAATTCGTATTGGCGTAAATGACATCTTTGATATCATTATTGCCATGAACATCTCCATCCTCGCGCTCGATGGCGTCTTCGACACCGGGCTGGCCACGATCCTCGACGTGTTCGGCACCGCCAATGAACTGGCGCCCATGTTGGCAGCACCGCCCAGCCACTTTGCCGTCAGCATCGTTGGGGTAAGCGAGATGGTCCATACGGCGCAGGGCTTCAGGGTTCCGGTCGCCGGCATCGACAGCAAGGCCAACCCCGACTGGCTGGTGATTCCCGCGATCGGTCAGAAGATGCCAGGCCCGCTTGGCGACGCGCTGAAGCGAAGCGACGTAGCCGAAGCGGCCGAAATCCTGCGCACCAAGGCGGATGCCGGAACGCGCATCGGTGCCGCCTGCATCGGTACGTTCATCCTGGCGGAATCCGGGCTCCTCGACCGGCGGCCCTCGACGACGACATGGTGGCTGGCGGCAATGTTCCGGCAACGTTATCCGCGCGTGCGGCTCGACGCGTCGCGCATGCTGATTAATGACGGGCAGTTCGCGACCGCCGGCGCGGCCCTTGGCCATATCGACCTCGCGCTGATGGTGATCCGCCAGGCAAGCCCGGAGCTTGCGGCCCTGACCGCGAAATATCTGATCGTCGACAGCCGGCCCTTGCAGTCGGCCTATGCGATATCGGACCACCTCGCCCATTCGAACCCGCTCGTCGAGCGTTTCGAACGCTGGGCGCGCGCCCGTCTCGCCGCCGGTTTCAATCTCGACGAGGCGGCAACGGCGCTCGGAGCCAGCAAGCGGACGCTGTCGCGACGCGTCAACGATGTTCTTGGCAAGACGCCGCTTTCCTATTTCCAGGATCTGCGCGTCGAGCAGGCCGTGCATCTTCTCAAGACCACGTCCGACAGCGTCGAGGAGATCGCCGCCAAGGTCGGCTATAGCGACGGGGTGACGCTGCGCAACCTGTTGCGCCGGCGGCTGCGCAAGGGCGTGCGCGAAATCCGCGCCGCGAACTGATCCACCGTTCCGGCGATTCTACCCCTGCCGCATCCGGCACGAATCCGCCTATAATCGCCCAATGCCCATCCGACAGCTTTCCGAAACGATGATCAACCAGATCGCCGCCGGCGAGGTCATCGAGCGTCCGGCGAGCGTGGTGAAGGAACTGGTCGAGAACGCGCTCGATGCCGGCGCC
>JAFKFE010000985.1 GCA_017308345.1 Alphaproteobacteria bacterium
GTCGCTTGCAGCAGCTTGGCGCCGTCGCGGCTGCGCCGGAAATAGAGCTCGCCCAGCGAAACGAAGGGATGGTGGGAAAAATCATCCAGCCGGACGCGCTCGCGATCGGCAAGCGCATGGCTTTTGTCCATGACGCAAACGCTGTTGCGCTCGAAGGTCGCGACACATTTGGCATCGAGAAACGAGACGTCGGCGTCCACCACGCCGACATCGGTCAGGCGTGCAGTGACGGAAGACACGATTTCCGCCGAGCTGCGGACCGCTATTGTGGTCCTGGCCTCCGGAAAGCGCGTCCGAAGTTGCCGGATCGCTTCCGGCACGATGCGAAACGACATGGCCGCCAGTGTTCCGATGCGAACCAGGCCGCGTTTCAGTTCCCTGATTTCTTGCGCCGCCGTGATCAGATGGCGGGCGCCGTGAAAGGTCTTGCTGACCTCTCCGTAGAAAAGCAGACCCTGCTCGGTCGGAATCAGCCGGCCATGCGAGCGGTCGAACAGGTTAAGGCCGGTGTCGATCTCAAGCTCCTGAAGCAGCCGACTGACGCTTGGCTGCGAGACGTTGAGCGAAATGGCCGCGGCCGAGACAGAGCCGGCAACCATCGTCGCCTCGAAAGCTTCCAACTGACGAACGCTGATCCCGGAAAACCGCATTTCTAACTCCCGGTATAGGATTAGCACATACCGCACGAAAATCTTGATCTTTGATTCCGCCGCGGTTCAAGCCGTAGCTGTAGCCGTGGCAGGAACCGGCGGATCCATCGTGAAGCGAGCCAATCTCATCTTCATTTGCGCCGACCAGATGCGCTACGACGCGCTGTCGGTCACGGGCAACCGTGTCGCGCACACCGGCAACATAGACGGCATCGCCGCGCGCGGCACGACCTTTCACCGCCATTTCACACCCAACCAGATCTGCTCGCCCAGCCGGGCGACGATGGTGACGGGACTTTATCCGCGCCATCACGGTTTATGGCGCAACGGCGTTGCACTCGATGAGCGGCTGCCGAATCTCTGGAAGGCGCTGTCGCGGACCGGTTACAGGACACGGGGCGTCGGCAAGCTGCATTTCCAGCCGCTGCTCGCGCCCGCGGAGCGCGATATGCCGGAATCGCTGGCCTACTGGACTAGGCCCGGCAGCGAGGACTGGCGTGGCCCATACTTCGGTTTCGACAGCGTCGACCTCGTTATGGGTGAGGCCAACGAGTCTACACGCGCCGGACACTATGCGGCCTGGCTCAAGCGCAATCACCCTGAAGTGGTGGACCTCTATGAACCCGCGGCCAGCCTCGACAGCAGGGCACGAGACTTGAACGAAGTCTGGAAAAGCGCGGTGCCGTCCGAACTGCACTACACCAACTGGATCGCCGATCGGGCTATCGACTTCATCGAACGTCAGAGCATGGATTCGGAACCGTTCGGTCTGTTTGTCTCGTTTCCGGACCCGCATCATCCTTTCGCCCCGCCCCGCCCCTACTGCGATCTGTTCCGGCCAGAGCAGATGCCAAGGCCGATCGTGCGCGCGGGCGAATTGGAGCGCATGCCGGCCTATCTCGGCGAAGGCGACGATCCGACGAAAGTGCCATACATCGCCAACGGCGAGCAGCCGCGCGAACAGGGATTCCTGCTGCGCACAGACGACATTTCCGAAGAAACGCTGGCTGTCGCAATCGCGCATACGCATGGCATGATCAAGATGATCGACGATGCCGTTGGCCGGCTGCTCGCGGCGCTGGCGGAGGCCGGGCGGCTCGACGACACGTATGTGCTTTTCACCGCCGACCACGGCGAGTTGCTCGGCGACCATGGGCTGCTGCGCAAAGGACCGCCGCCTTATCGGCAATTGCTGCAGGTGCCCCTGGTCATCAGCGGCCCGGGGATCCGCGCCGGAACGAACATAGACGCCCTGACCAGCCATCTTGACCTGTTCGCGACCATCGCATCGCTGCTCGGTCTCCCGGCACCGGCGACCGACGGCATCGATCTCAAACCGCTGATCGACGGGCGGGCCAAAATGGTCAGGGACTTCCTGTTCGCCGAATACCATCCGCGCCGGGACGCCTGCCTCTATAACCAGTCGGTGATCTCCAGGGAGTGGCGGTTCACCCGCTATCCAAATCAGCCCCAATGGGGCGAGCTCTTTGATCTTGGCGCCGATCCCTGGGAGCACTGGAATCTGTTTGGCGAGAAGGAGTTCGCCGTACAGGCGCGCGCGCTGAACGCCGTACTCGACCGGAGGCTGCCGCCGCAGCCGCTGGTGGAAAATGAAATTCTCGGCGCCTACTGAACCAATGGGGGAATGACATGCGCGACAACATGGTTTTCTCGAGCCTGGACAACATGAACCGCCGCAGCTTCATCAAGACAGCCGCCGCAGCCGCTCTCGCCACGACGGCATTTCCACACGCCGGGCTTGCCGAGGCACCGCGCAAGGGCGGCGCGCTGCGGCTGGGCCTCAATGGCGGCAGTTCCGCCGACACGCTCGACCCGACGCAACTGATCGGCACCTTTTCCATCAACGTTTCGCGGCAGGTCTACAACACGCTCATCGAGATCGGCGACGACGGCAAGCCGGCGCCGGAACTGGCGGCAAGCTGGGAAGCCAGCGACGGCAACAAGCGCTGGATCCTCAATCTCAGGTCCGGCGTGCAATTCCACAACGGCAAAACCTTCGATGCCGAGGACGTCAAGTATTCGCTTGGACTGCATTTCGGTGACAAGACCAAGTCGAAGGCCAAGGGGTTGGTCGCCGACATCGCCGAGGTGCGGGTCGCTTCGCCGACACAGGTTGAGATCCTGCTCAAGTCGCCAAATCCAGACATGGATTACGTGCTGTCGGACCTGCACTTCGCCATGGTTCCAGCGGGCTTTGCCGACTGGCCGAGAGCGATCGGCACTGGCCCTTTCAAACTCACTACCTTCCAGTCCGGTGTGCGCGCGGTGGCGGCGCGCAACGAGACCTATTGGCGAAGCGATCGCGGTCACGTCGATACCGTCGAGACGCTGGTTATCAACGACGCCACGGCCCGTATCTCGGCGCTTCAGGGCGGCTCGGTGCACATCGTCAACGGCATCGACTACAAGATCGCGCCGCTGCTCAAGAAGGATCCTCGCGCCTATCTGGTCGTCACGGAAGGCAAGCAGCATTTTTCACTGCCGATGGACGCCACCAAGGAGCCGTTCACCAACCCCGACATCGTGCTCGCGTTGAAGCATGCCATCGATCGCGAACAGATGGTGAAACTGCTGATGGCCGGCTACGGACGCGTCGGCAACGATCATCCGATCGCTGCCGGCGATCCGAGCTTCAACCCGAACATCGCGCAGCGCGCCTATGATCCGGACAAAGCCCGTTTCCATCTCAAGAAGGCAGGCAAAAGCGATCTTGCGGTGGAGTTGCACGTAGCGCCCGTGGCGTTCGAGCAGGCCGTCAACACGGCCGAACTCTTCGCGCAATCCGCCAAGTCCGCCGGCATCAGCATAGCCATCAAGCGCGAGCCTGACGACGGCTACTGGAGCGATGTGTGGCTGAAGAAGCCCTGGGTCGCCTCATTCTGGGCAGGTCGGCCTTCGGCCAGCATGATGTTTTCGTCCGTCTACGCGTCGGACGCGCCATGGAACGAGACGCACTGGAAGAACGAAAGCTTCGACCGCAAGCTCACAGAATCGCGCTCTTTCGCCGATCCGGCAAAGCGCCGCGAAATCTATTTCGAATTGCAGCAGATGATCCATGACGATTGCCCGACAGTCGTCCCCGCCTTCGCCAGCTGGATCGACGCGGCCCGCAAGGAGGTCAAGGGCTTCGTACCCAATCCGAACTTCCTGCTCAGCGACCATCGCGTCGCCGAGCGCGTCTGGCTCAGCACCTGAACGGATCAGGTCAATTGTCTCGGCAGCCGAATAGGTTGCTCGAGACGATGGTCATACGGCGTTGCCCGGAGCCGGCCTCACGAAAGCGCGGCCCCTTTGCCTTTGCGACGGCGCCATGATCGATAGGCGCCACTGCCTGCCGTTTGCCGCGCGGGTCCGGAATGGGCACGGCGGCAATCAATTCCCGGGTATATGCCTCGCGCGGCGAGGACAGCACCGAGCGGCGCGTGCCGGCTTCCACGATGCGGCCGGCACGCATGACGGCGACGTCATGGCTCATGCGCTCGACTACCGCCATGTCGTGCGAGATGAAGAGATAGGCAAGCCCCAGCGTCTCCTGCAGCTCCAGCATCAGGTCGAGCACGCGCGCCCGCACCGATACGTCGAGCGCGGCGACGCTCTCGTCGGCGACGATCAGCTTTGGTTCGAGCGCCAGCGCCCGTGCGATGCAGATGCGCTGACGCTGGCCGCCGGAAAATTCGTGCGGGTAGCGCGAGGCGTGATCGGCTTCGAGCCCGACGCGGGCAAGAAGCGAGGCCACGCGCTCGCGCCGGTCGCCCTTGGTGCCGATGCCGTGAATGACGAGTGGCTCGGCGATCGCGGCCCCCACCGTCATGCGCGGGTCGAGCGAAGCGTAGGGATCCTGGAAGATCATCTGCGCG
>JAFKFE010000986.1 GCA_017308345.1 Alphaproteobacteria bacterium
GCCGGGGCGGCGGGCGCGCCGAACCAGCCGATGATGGCGCCGATGATCAGCATCACGCCCAGCCAGTGGCCGGCGTCGATCACCGTCAGGGCCCAGCCGAACCCTTCGTAGCGGTGGTTGACGGCAAGCGTGGTGGCGATGAAGCCCAGCCAGAGCACGAAGCCGAACAGCAGGCCCGCGACCGGGTTCGGCTCGCCGCCGGTTATCGCGCCCACGACCAGCGTCAGGACAAGCGCCATGATAAGCTCGGCGATGAAGCTGACGACGAATGGAACGGCCGAGCGCTTCATGGTGGCCGGATCGAGCTTGGCCGCCTTCAGCCAGGGCTTGCTCAGGCTCATATACCAGGCGGCGCCGAACAACCACGCGACGATGGCGGCGACGACCACCGCCAGCCAGTTCACGACCGAAAAATCCATGCTTTTCCCCTCCAGATCGAGATGCGATGGAACGCTTGTTCGCTCATCGCGTCAAGCGAGGCGCCAGACTGTCGTGCGCTTGACCTCGGCGTCCTCCAGCACGCGCGTCACCGGGACCCGGTAGACGGCGAGCGATCGCAGGCCGGTCCTGGGGAGATAGGCGCGGCCCGGATCGCCGACGAGGATCTCGGCGCCGCGCGCCCGCAGGCGCGCGAACCAGGGCAGCAGCCTGTCGGCGAAAGCCTTGTCGTAGAACACGTCGCCGGCAAGCACGACGTCCCAGCCATCGTCGGCGCCAACGCAATCCGTGCCGAGGAACTGTGCTTCAACGGCATTGGCCTCGAGGTTGGGCGCGAGCGGCGTCTCGCAGAACGGGTCGATGGCGGCGGCGATCACCTCGGCCGCGCCGGCTTTCACTGCCGCGATGGCGACCAGGCCGGAGCCGGAGGCGAAATCGAGCACGCGCCTGCCGCGCACCGTTTCGGGATGGTCGAGCACATAGCGCGCGAGACCCTGGCCGCCAGCCCAGGCAAAGGCCCAGAAAGGCGGCGGCAGGCCGATCGCGGCCAGCTCCTCCTCGGTGCGCAGCCACAGGTCATGCGCCTCGTCGGCGAGATGCAAGAGCACTTCCGGCACATGCGGCGGCGCCATCAGCGCCGTGTTGTCGAGGATGAACTTCTTCGCGCTCTTCGGCGTGAGCCCGGTCACGGCGCCGGGTTGAGTTCGGCCATGCGGCAGACCTCTTTCCATTCGGCCGGCGTCACCGGCTGCACGGAAAGCCGGCCGAGCCGGACCAGCGCCATCTCGGCGAGCTTGGGATTGGCCTTCACCTGCTCCAGCGTCACCGGCTTCGGCACGTCCTTGAACGCGCGGATGTCGACGCATTCCCAGCGCGGATCGTCGGTGGTGGTGTCGGGATGCGCCAGCGCGCAGACCTCGGCGATGCCGACGATTTCGAGCCCTTCATTGGAATGATAGAAGAAGCCGAGATCGCCGATCTTCATCGCCTTCATGTTGTTGCGGGCGGCGTAGTTGCGCACGCCGTCCCACTGCGTGCCGGCCTTGCCTTTCGCTTTCAGCGCCTCGAAGGAAAAGACCGAGGGTTCGGACTTGAACAGCCAGTAGTTCATTTTGTTCCTCCAGCGCGGGCGGTTGGGATTAACTACAGCGCCCTTTGCGGGCACTGTAGTCCTTTTGTCATTGCGCATGATCCTTTCCGAAAATCGATAGCGATTTTCGGGGTCATGCGCTCGCAGGCTTGTTGAAGGTCCAGTTCCACTGGCGGATTTCGACGCTTTCGAACAGGCCCGCCTTGGCATAGGGGTCGGCCGCCGACAGCGCCTGGGCCGCCGCCAGGTCCGGCGCCTCGACCACCACGAGGCTGCCGTCCGGCTTGCCCTCGGCGTTCAGGAACGGTCCGGCGAAGGCCAGCTTGCCCTCGCCGTTCAGACCTTCCAGGAACGCGACATGGGTGGGCCTGGTGTCGAGGCGCACCTGCAGGCTGCCGGGCTTGTCCTTGCAAATCAACGCAAACAGCATTTTTCAACTCCGTCAGATGTCGGTTTCGGTCTTGAGCGGGCGTGTCATCAGCGCGGTCACGGCCTGGCCGATGGTGATCTTGCCGTCGAGGATGGCGGCGACGGCCGAGATGATCGGCGCCTCGATGCCGCGCTCGGCGGCGATGCGGGCGGCGATGCCCGCCGTCGGCACGCCTTCGGCGAGCGCCAGGCCGGCAAGCGGCTTGCCCTGGCCGAGCGCCAGGCCATAAGCGAAATTGCGCGACTGCGCCGAGGAGCAGGTGAGCAAGAGGTCGCCAAGGCCGGAAAGCCCCATCAGCGTCTCCGGCCTGGCGCCGAAAGCGGCGCCGATGCGGCGCAGCTCGACGAAGCCGCGCGTCACCATGGCGGCCTGGGCGCTGGCGCCGAGCCCGGCGCCGATGACGGCGCCGGCGGCGATGGCGAAGACGTTTTTCAGCGCGCCGCCGATCTCGACACCGATCAGGTCGTCGCTGGAGTAGCAGCGCAGGTTTTCCGCCGAGAAGCGGGCGGCGAGCCCGGCCGCCAACTCCGCTTCGCGGGCGGCAACGACAACGGCCGTCGGCAGGCCGCGCGCGACGTCGCTGGCGAAGCTCGGGCCTGAAAGTGCCGCGACCGGATTGCTGGGCAGGCTTTCCTCGACGATCGCCGAGAGCAGCGCGCCGGTGTCGCGCTCGATGCCCTTGGCGCAAAGCACCAGCGGCGCTCCCTGGGGCACATGGTTGCGAGCGGTGGTCAGAACGGCGCGCAGCGACTGTGCCGGCGTCACGGCAAGGACACAGTCCGTGCCGTCTAGCGCCTTGGCGATATCGCTGGTTGCCGCGATGCCTGGCTCGATGCTGATGCCGGGCAGGTAGCGCGGGTTCTCGCCCCGGGCGATGGCGGCGACGGTTTCGGTGTCGCGCGCATAAAGCCGCACGTCATGGCCGGCGCGCAGCATGGCGAGCGCCAGCGCCGTGCCCCAGGCGCCGCCGCCCAGCACCGCAATGCGCCAGCCTTTGGCGGATCGCCTGGCGCTCATGCCTTGGCACCACGCCGGCCCGAGCCGACCATGGGCGTGGAAACGCTGTCCAGCGGCCAGCGCGAACGCGGCACGAAGTCGGCGGTGTTTTCGTCGGCGACGCCGGCGCGCAGGCGTTCGATGCCGGCCCAGGCGATCATCGCCGCATTGTCGGTGCAGAGCTTTTGCGGCGGCGCGACGAAGGCGAAGCCGGCTTGCAAGCAAAGCGCTTCGAGCGTTGCCCTGATCGCGCGGTTGGCGGCAACGCCGCCGGCGACGACCAGCGCTGGCTTTGCCTGGCCGGGAAATTCCTGGCGAAAGCGGGCAAGCGCGCGGCCAACACGGTCGCCCAGCGCATCGGCCACCGCCGCCTGGAAGGAAGCGCAGATATCGGCGACGTCCTGGTCGCTCAGCGGCGCGATCGCCGTCGCCGCCTGGCGCACCGCCGTCTTCAGGCCCGAGAAGGAAAAGTCCGGTTGCGCCGAGCCTTTCATGGGACGCGGGAAGGCGAAGCGGCGGGCATCGCCGCTGGCGGCGGCCTTTTCCACATTCGGGCCGCCGGGATAGGGCAGGCCGAGCATCTTGGCGGTCTTGTCGAACGCTTCGCCCAACGCGTCGTCGATGGTGGTCGCCCAGCGCTGGTAGTCGCCGACGCCGCGCACCGCGACGATCTGGGTGTGGCCGCCGGAGACGAGCAGGAGAAGGTAGGGGAAGTCGAGGCCGTCGGTCAGCCGCGCCGTCAGCGCGTGGCCTTCGAGATGGTTGATGGCGATCAGCGGCTTGTTCGCGGCGGCCGCGATCGCCTTGGCCGTCATCAGGCCGACGATCAGCCCGCCGACCAGGCCGGGCCCGGCCGTCGCGGCGATAGCGTCGACCTCATCCAGCGACACCCCGGAATCTTCAAGCGCCGCCTCGACAATCCCGTCGAGGGCCTCGACATGGGCACGCGCCGCGATCTCGGGCACCACGCCGCCAAAGGCCGCATGCTCCTCGATCTGGCTCAGCACCACGTTAGAC
>JAFKFE010000987.1 GCA_017308345.1 Alphaproteobacteria bacterium
TCAGCTCCTCGCGACTTGAAGAGGCATCGCCGCCTCGATCGGATGATGGCAGGCGAGTTCCACGGCGCCAAATCCGCGGCGCGGCGGCTCGACGGCCTTGCAGTCGTCCCGCGTGCGCGGGCAGCGCGGATGGAAGCGGCAGCCGGACGGGAAAGCACCCAGCCCGGGCGCGCCGCCGACGATGGCGTTGAGCTCCTGCTTGGCCGGCGTCTGCGAGATCATGGCGCTGGTCATCAGTGCCGCCGTGTAGGGATGCGAGGGCTGCAGCATGATGGAATCGGCCGGCCCGACCTCGGCGATGCGGCCGGCATAGAGCACCAGGATCCGGTCGGCCACCTCGGCGACCACGCCCATGTCGTGGGTGATCAGGATGATCGTCAGCGCCATCTCGCGCTTCAGTTCGGCAAGCAGCTCGAGCATCTGCGCCTTGATGGTGACGTCGAGCGCCGTCGTCGGCTCGTCGGCGATCAGCAGGCTGGGGCCGGCGGCCAGCGCCATCGCGATCATGGCGCGCTGCCGCATGCCGCCGCTGATCTCGTGCGGATAGGCGGAGGCGACGCGGCGCGGGTCGGGAATGCGGACGCGCTCCAGCATCTCCACGGCGCGCTTCCTTGCCTCGGCGCGGCCGGCAAGGCCGTGCGCGACGAGGGTCTCCGCGATCTGGTCGCCGACCGGCCAGACCGGGTTCAGCGAGCTCAGCGGATCCTGATAGATCAGGCCGATCTCCGGGCCGCGCAGCTTGCGCAGTTCGCCATCGGGCCGTTTCAGCATTTCGCGATCCTTGAAGCGGATCGAGCCGGAGACGAAGGCGGTGGGTGGCTGCAGGCCGGCGATCGACATGCCGGTCAGCGACTTGCCCGAGCCGGACTCGCCGATGATGACGAAGGTCTCACCCTCGGCGACATCGAAGGAAATGCCGTCCACCGCGACGAGGTTCTGGCCCTCGCGCTGGAAGCCGATTGCGAAGTCGCGGACCGACAGGATCATGCGGCCCGCCTCGACGCGAGCGCGTCGCCGATCAGCGAGAAGGCGGTGGCGGTCAGCATGATCATGGTGCCGGGAAAGACAAGGTACCACCAGGCCGAGCCGAAATAGGGGCGCGAGTCGCGGATGAGCAGGCCCCATTCCGGCGTCGGCGAATTGGCGCCGAGGCCGAGGAAGGAAAGGGCGGTGACAGCCACCAGCGCATAGCCGATGTCGGTGGTGACGCGCACATTCACCTCCTGCACGACGAAGGGGATGATGTGGCGGCGCAGGATGGTCATCTCGGAGACGCCGAGCGCGCGGGCGGCCTCGACATGCGGCCGCTCGCGCAGGCGCAGCACTTCGCCGCGCACCAGCCGCGCATAGCCCGGCCACCAGATGATGGCGAGCGACAGCGCCACGCTGTCGAGGCCGCGCCCGATCGAGGCGGCGACGGCCAGCGCCAGCACCAGCGCCGGAAAGCCGAAGAACAGGTCGACGATGCGCATCATCAGATTGTCGATGCTATGGCGCGCCATGCCGGAGACCGCGCCATAGACCACGCCGAACAGAGCGGAGGCGAAAACGATGGCGATCGCCACGCCGAGCGAATAGCGGGTGCCGTAGACGATGCGCGAGAAGACGTCGCGGCCACCCTCGTCGGTGCCGAAGATATGGGTGAGGCTCGGCGGCTTCAGCCGGTCGGCCATGGCGAGCGCGATCGGGTCGTGCGGGGCGATCAGGCCTGGCAGAAGCGTGAAGGCGGCGAGGACGGCCACCATCAGCAGCGCGAGCGGCAAGAGCACGCCCTTCGGCCTTTTGATGGCCCGGCGCGCGGGCTGGGTGGAAATGCTCATGAGCCGACACTCTGCACGCGCGGATCGATCACCGGATAGAGCAGGTCCATCACCAGGTTGATGATCACGAAGCCGGCCGTGGATACGATCGCCAGCGCGATAACGGGCGAATAGTCGAAGACCTGGAAGGACTGGTAGGCGTAGAGGCCGATGCCGGGCCAGTCGAAGATGACCTCGACCAGGATCACCCAGCTGATCATGTAGCCGAACTGCATGGTGGTGGCCGTCAGGATGGGCGACAGGGCATTGCGCAGGATGTGCTTGAACAGGATGCGGTTGGGCGACAGGCCCTTGCCGCGCGCCGTGCGCACATAGAGCCGGCCTTGCTCCTGGATGAGGGCGGCGCGCGACAGCCGCGTGCCGACCGCCAGCAGGTTGACGACGATGGTCGCGGCGGGAAGCGCCAGGTGCTTCAGGCTGGCGAGAAAGGCCGAGAGGCTGCCGGCCAGCAGGGAATCGATGAGCAGGAAGCCGCTGATCACAGGCGGCGCCGTCTCGCGGATCGGGAAGCGCGCGCCGAGCGGCAGCCAGTGCAATTTGTAGAAGAAGAAGAACTGAAGCGTCATGCCGAGCCAGAACACGGGAATGCCGGTGCCGATCATGGTGATGAGACGGATCGCGCCGTCCACCGCGCCGCCGGGGCGGCGGGCCGCGAGCACCGCCAGCGCGAAGCTGATCGCCAGATAGAGGACGAAGCTGACGATCAGCAGCTCCAGTGTCGCCGGCAGATACTGCTTCAAGTCGGTGCTGACGCTGCGCCGCGTGCGGATGGACTCGCCGAGGTCGCCCTTGGCGAGGCCGATCATATAGGTTGCGAATTGCTCCGGCAGCGGACGATCGAGACCGTGCTCGACGCGGATGCGCTGCACGGTCTCCTCGGACGCGTTCTGGCCGGCCAGGAAGGCGGCGGGGTCGGCCGGAACGACACGGCTGAGGAAGAAGGTTATGACCGCGACGGCAATGAGGACGACGAGACCCCATGCCAGACGCTTGAACAGGAAGGCGATCACAACCGTGTCGTCCGCATGCGCACCCCGCCGCTGTTACTTGCTGTACATTTCCCAGAAGCGGGCGTTGATGTACTCGGCCGGATCGATGCGGTAGCCGCCGATCCGGTCAGGCTCGGGCACCACGGTCTTCGGCCGCGCGGTCCAAATGATGTAGTGCGAGTCCACCACGATATCGGCCGCCTGCTTGAGCAGCTTGCCGCGCTCGGTGGCGTCGGAAATCGTCGGGAGCTTCGCCACCAGGTCCTGCAGCGTCTGGTCGAAGAATTTGCCCGAATTGTAGAACCCGCCCTTGAGGTAGTGCGCGGCGAAGAATTTGGTCGCGTCGGACGGGCTCAGGTTCGCGTTGCCGAGCACGAAGCAGTTGCTCTTGTCGGACTTGATGGCGGTGATCGCCTCGACGAAAGGCTGCTCTTCGATCTCGACGGTGACGCCGAGTTGCTGGGCCGAGGATTGGAGCACGGTCGCGGCAAAGCGGAATTCCGGGAAACCGGCGGGCACCGAGCATTTCATCTTGGCATTGGCGAGGCCCGATTTGGCAAGTGCTGCCTTGGCGCCGTCGAGGTCGGTCTTGATCTCGGCCTCTTCCTTCTCGGGGCTGCCGGGGAACCAGGAGGGCACCGGGCCACGGCCGACCTCGGCCTTGCCCTGGAAGGACTGCACCATGGCGTTGTAGTCGAATGCCTTGACCAGCGCTTCGCGGAAATCCTTGTTGTTGGTCGGCGCCAGATCCATGTTGAGATAGATCGCCGGCCAGGCCCAAAGATTGTTGCCTTCCACCAGATGGAAGCCGCTGCTGGTGCCGATGCGCAGCGCCTCGTCGAGCGGCACGAAATTGGCGAGGTCGAACTCGCCGCCTTCAAGGCCGCGGGCGCGGTTGGCGCCGTCGGTGACGAAACGGTCGAGCACGCGGTCGAACGGCTTTTCCGGGAACTTGCCCCACCATTTGTCGTTGCGCTTCAACTCGATCTGGGTGCCGCGCGTCCAGGACACGAATTCGTAGGGTCCGGTGCCGTTGGCGTTCTCGTTGAACCATGCCTGGCCGAGATCGTCCTTGTGCTTGGCGATGTCCTCGTCGGACAGCATTTCGATGCGGCTGAGGTTGGAGGCGAGGAAGACGGTCGGCGCCTTGGTC
>JAFKFE010000988.1 GCA_017308345.1 Alphaproteobacteria bacterium
GAAAGGCTACGTCGGCGAAGCCTGCCCCGAGTGCCAGAAGCGGCTGGAGAACTTCATGGTTCCGAAGTCCATCGTCGTCGTGGCCAGCCTGCCGATGACGGATACGGGCAAACTCAAGAAGACGGCCCTGTCATAAGGCGGGCTGGGACGAAGGTCGCTAAATTTGTGGTGTCGCTACGGAGAGCAAACTCATGTTGACCATCAAGGAACGCACCGAAACCTACAGCGAGCAAATTCGCAGTTTCCTGGTTTCGAATTTCTACGTCGGCGACGTGAGGGCATTGGGCAACGACACGTCCCTGCTCGATCAAGGCATCGTCGACTCGACGGGAGTGATGGAGATCGTCGGCTTTATCGAAGAGACCTTTGGCATCACGGTCGAAGATAGCGAGCTCTTGCCTGAAAACCTCGATTCCATTCGCGGGATCGAGCAATACATCATCCGCAAAATGAACTGATCGCCGACGCAAGGCGATTCATCGTTTTCACGCAAACGCCGTTTGTCCCAGGACGACCCGGGCCTCACCCGCTTCGTTTAGGACTGATCGGATATTCTTGTATGCCTTGCTGCGCTCCAGCAGGCCCATCACCTGCTTGTCCTGGCCAAGGCCGACCTCGAAGAGCAGGATGCCGCCGGGCCGCAAGTATTGCGGCGCGTCTTTCACCACTCGCATATGGATGCTTAGCCCGTAAGGCCCGGCCGCAAACGCTTCGCGCGGCTCAAGCTCGACCAGATGCGCGCGGTCGCCCTCAAGTCGCTTTTCCGAAATGTAGGGGGGATTGCAGACGATCACGTCGATCGTCCCGCCAAGCCCCAGGTCGGAGAGAGCGTCGAACAAGTCGCCCTGCAGCACCGAAATGCGCTCGGCCATGCCGTGATGGGCAGCGTTACGGCGTGTCGCTTCGACGCATTCATCTGTAAGATCGCTCGCCCACACACGTGCAGTGGGAATGTGATGGGCGATGGCGCACGCCAGATTGCCACTGCCGCAGCACATGTCGACTATGCGCGGCGCCGGCAGGCTCATTTGATGCAAAGCACCTAGAGCCGTCGCGCCTAGCAACTCCGTCTCAGGCCGGGGAACGAGTGCGCCGGGCGCGACGAGAAGTTCAAGTCCCATGAAGAGGACACGGCCCGTCCCATAGGCGTCGGCAACATTGAATTCCTTGCTCATGGCAAACCCAATCGCTGGATCTTCCCCGTATCGGTGCTCTGCATTCGTGCGCCCGTCAAACCCGATCCGGAAGAAATTCCCGCAAGGCGCCAGCCGATCATTCTTTCACACCCGCGCCCAGCGCGGCGACGACGTCATTCAGACGCTCGGGAGTCGGACCGTTCCCCAATCGCTGCAGATTGAAATCGAGGTGCTCCTTCTTGAACATGGAGACCAGGGTGACGCCCGCTGAATTCGTCGCGAATGCGTAATCCGCGAGAAACGCGATAGCCATTTCGGTGGGACTGCCGCGATATCCAAGGTCGCCGAGAGCGCCCAGTAGTTCTTTCCGCGCATGGAATTTCGCGACGATTCGCTCGAGGCCCGAGAATGTTCCGTGCGTAACGAAAGTTCTTTGCCGGTGAGCACGCTCCTTCAGCTTCCCGAGGTTCGGCTCCAGCGGCGCATTGGCGATCTGAATGAATCGATAAGGCAGTGATTCATTGAGAGCCGTAATTCCAGCCTCGAGGTCTCCTGCGACCGAAATGGCCCGGACTTTTCCGTCCTGTACCACACGCTCCACGGCCCGGATGATATCCTCGCGAACAAGTTCTTCGGCAGTCGGACGGTGCAGCGCGAGGACATCGACATAATCCGTGCGAAGACGCACCAGGCTCTCCTCGACACTTGATCTTATCAACTGCGCGGATAGCGACACCTTGAAAGGCGTGGGGCGCACCCGTGAAACATACTGCTTGAGCGCCGGAACCGCCGCAATGGCGACCCGCGACAACGGTTTCAGCAGCCGCATGGTGTTGGAGGTCTTCGGCGGGCGCATGCCAACCTTGGTGCAGACATAGACGCCATCGCGTTTCCCGGATGCAAATTCGCCCCAGATCGATTCAGCCATTCCGTCGCCATAGGAAGGCGCAACGTCGTACCAGGTTATCCCTGCTTCATACGCGCGCTCGAGCGTCTCGATGCCCTTGCGAGTCCCGATACGAGAACCAAGCGAAGCGCAGCCGAAACCGATGCTTGAAACCTTGCTGCCGATAGCTTCGACAAAGACCATCTTCATGGCGAAGACTCGTTTTTATGCCGGCATCATCAGCGCGCCGCCATCTAAGTCGAATGATTTTTGCCTTTTTTCAACAAACAAGCAAGAAGGAGTCAAGGATTCCCGGTGTCGAAGTGGCCGCTGTATACGCGATCACTCGATGTCGCGACAAACGAGCACTTCGAGCAATTGGTCAGACCCCCTCCAATCTCATCAGAGATTTCTTCCGGACGTATTTCAACCTTGATCGCGGCCGCCGTCGCTTGCTCGGCCAGTCTCGTCGCACGCGCCGGATCGGGCTTCAAATGCTTCAAATAAGGTGGAACATTTCCTCCTGCCATTTCTGCAGGAATTCGATGCCGCGGATGCCCATGACGACAAAAATGCTTCCTGGAGCGATTTCGTTCCACCGCGGCATGCTGGAGAAAACGTCGGGCCCCTTTGATCGAGGCCCGACATCTCCCAAACGCTCACGTTACGATGAACGAGGACGCCGTCAGCGACAGGTGCGGAGAAAGAGTGGCAAACTGAATCTGATGCGCGCTGCCTGTGCCGTCGCTGTCGAAAAAGAGTGCGCCGGTCGAACTGTTGTAGATAATGTGGTCGCCGCCGTCATGCGCGGCTCTGCCGGTGGTAAACGCCCCGGCGGGAAGGACGCCGGTCTGAAGCCCGGTGAACACCGTGTGGTCTAGCTGGATCTTGTCCTGGCTGACGCTGAAGTCGGTGATCTTGTCGACATTGCCGGCCTTGAGGGCCGAGTTGAAGACGAAGACGTCCTTGCCTCCATTGCCAGTCAGCACATCTTGCCCGCCACCGCCGTTGATGACGTTGTTGCCGGCATTGCCCTGTATCTTCTGGGAGAACTCATTTCCCGTCAGGTTGATGGCGGCGGTGCCTGACTTGTCCGTGGTGGCGAGGCGCTCGATGGATGAGCCGGCCGAAAGCGCATAGCTCACCGACGCCAGCACGGTATCCTTGCCGCCGCCAGCCAGTTCCACCACCTTGTCGCCAGGGTTGTCGACATAATAAGTGTCGTTGTAGCCCTTGCCGATCATCGTGTCGGCGCCGGTGGTGCCATGCATTACATCCGCGCCGCCGGTGCCATAGAAAACGTGATCGGTGGTCGAAGGCTCGCTGGTGGTCGGGGGCACAAGGGTGCTGGTCGTTGTCGTGTCGCTGGTCGAAGGCGCGGTTGCGGTGCCCTGGTTGTGTTGAAGGAAGAGGGCTTGCAGCTCCGATGAGGTGCCGAGCGCGGTGTCGCCCTGTTGAGACCCCCACGCATAGGCGTAGTCGAAGGCGGGCGACGGAACCAGCTTGGCCCAATGGTCCAACATGGTCTGCTCCTGCGCGACGGTGGGCAGGACGTATTTGCCGCCCGTATCGGTCGTGAAGTTGCCGCCCCCAAACGTCTGGTAAACCGGAACGATCTGGCTGAGCGGGATGCCCGACGCGACCGCCGCGGCCACGGTTCTGTCGATCATATTGTAGTCGACCGTGCTTGTCCCGGTGCGCACCGGATAGGGATCCAGCCCGTAATAGTCGATGTGTGTATTGGCGGGATTGTAGGTGTTGGAGAAATCGGGATTTGCGGAAGACCCCATGTTCATCATGGTGATGAAGGTCTTGGCGCCCGGCAGGTTGGTGTGGATCCAGTCGGACTCCGCTCTCAGATTCGCTGCCGTGGCGTAGGTGCCCCATTTGCCCGTCGGATCCGGCTCATCGACGAGGAAGA
>JAFKFE010000989.1 GCA_017308345.1 Alphaproteobacteria bacterium
CGGCCTGGTGGCGAAATTCAAATCGATCTTCCTAGACATGGGCAAAGGCTCTATGAAGACGGATAAGCCGGTCGATGTCAGCCGTGGCGGGTCGCGCATAACCGCGGACTCGATGTCGGTCGAGGAGAACGGCAAGGTCGTGGTTTTCGAAAGCCGGGTGCGCGTCAACATCGACGCGGGAAGCCTGAAGGCGGCAGAGGCAAAGAGCGGAGAACAGAATGCGTCGCAGTAATTCGGCAAGGCTTGCAGCGGCGGCCTCCATCTTGGTCCTGCTGGGCGTGGCCCCGGCGCTTGCCCAGTCCGGTGGCACCAGCCAGTTGTCCGGCCTGAAACTGTCGGGCGACCAGCCCATCCAGATCGAAAGCGACAAGCTCGAGGTCCATCAGGCCGACAGCGCAGCCATCTTCAGCGGCAATGTCACGGTCAACCAGGGGCCGACGCTGCTCAAGGCCGGCAAGATGACGGTGTACTACGTCAAGGATCCCAACGCTTCAAAGAGCGCGGCTGCCGGCGCCTCGGCGATGACGGGCGCCGCCAACATCGACCATCTGGTGGTCGAGAACAAAGTCTACATCAAGTCGAACGACCAGATCGCCACGGGCGACACCGGCACCTTCGACATGAAGACGCAGGTGCTCACTCTGCAAGGCAAGGAAGTCGTGCTGTCGCAGGGCGACAATGTGCTGAAGGGCTGCAAGCTCACCGTGCAGATGAAGAGCGGCCTGGCCAATGTCGACGGTTGCGGCACCGGCGGCCGCGTCATCATGTCGATCACGCCCCAGAAGCAGGGCACGTCCCAGCAGGGAGCGTCGAGCAAGTAATGGCCGGCGTGTCATCGCTGCTGGCCCGTCTTCCGGGACGGGCGGCCGCAAAGCCGGCTGCTCCGGTGACGGTCGGCGCCGACAAGGCTAAGTTCAAGGGTACCCTGATCGCCAAGGGCCTGACCAAGAGTTACAAGGGCCGCAAGGTGGTGAGCGGGGTGACGCTCGGCGTGCGCGCCGGCGAGGCCGTCGGCCTGCTAGGCCCCAACGGCGCCGGCAAGACCACCTGCTTCTACATGGTCACCGGTCTTGTTCCGGTCGATGAAGGTTCGATCGAGATCGACGGCTTCGACGTCACCTCGATGCCGATGTACCGGCGTGCCCGCCTTGGCATCGGCTATCTTCCGCAGGAAGCGTCGATCTTCCGGGGCCTCAATGTCGAGCAGAACATCCGCGCCGTGCTGGAAGTGGTCGAGAAGGATCGCAAGGTGCGCGAGCGCAACCTCGACGAGCTGCTCGAGGAATTTCACATCAGCCATCTGCGCAAGGCGCCGTCGATGTCCCTGTCGGGCGGCGAAAGGCGACGCCTCGAAATTGCGCGGGCGCTGGCGACGCGGCCTGCCTATATGCTGCTCGACGAGCCCTTCGCCGGCATCGACCCGATCGCCGTCGCCGACATCCAGCAGCTCGTTCGCCACCTCACGGCACGCGGCATCGGCGTTTTGATCACTGACCACAATGTGCGCGAGACGCTCGGCCTGATCGATCGCGCCTACATCATCCATGCCGGCCAGGTTCTGACCCATGGCCGGGCCGACGAGATCGTCGCCAACGCCGATGTGCGGCGTCTCTATCTCGGCGAGGGCTTTACGCTCTGATCCACGGATTTTCGGGCTGTGGCGCGATTTTCGGTGTCGCGTGACGATTTTAGGCTATTTTAGCGCCCGATAACGCTCCGGTAAGCCGTTGCTGCTAGCGTTTTCCTTGACAAGCAAAAGCCGGGCCAGTTTCTATGCCCGATCGGAAAACAATTGTACGACGCGTAGACGAGGCGTTTGAATCCCACCATGGCGCTGGCAGCCAAACTGCAGCTCAGACAGTCCCAGTCGCTGGTGATGACGCCGCAGCTGATGCAGTCGATCCGGCTGCTGCAGCTTACCCATGTCGAACTCGAGCGCTTCATCGACGATGAGATCGAGCGCAACCCGCTCCTGGAGCGGGCCGAACCTCAGGACGACGCCGCCAGCGACCAGGCCCAGAAAAGCGAGGCCGCGCCGGAGCGGGGTTCCGAAGGCGACTGGTTCGAGGGCGAGACGGAGTGGAGCGCGGAAGCGATCTCGCAGAAGCTCGACTCTTCCCTGGAGAACCTGTTCCCGGACGATCCCGGCACCAGTGAGAGGCTGGGGCCGGATCTCACGGCGCAGTGGAAGTCGGCCGCCGGGGGCGGCGCTGGCACGGCGTCAGCCGAGGGGTTCGACGTCGGCGACATGGCCGCGGCCGTCGTCACATTGCGCGAGCATGTCGGCGAGCAGATCGCGCTTGCTTCGCTGAGCCCCGGCGAACGCCTCATCGCGGGCGAGCTTGCCGACGGGCTCGACGAGGCCGGTTACCTGCGCACCGGCCTCGATGAGCTCGCGGCCCGCCTGGGCACGGACGAAGCGGCAGTGGCGCGTGTGTTTTGCGTCTGCCAGACCTTCGAGCCGGTAGGGCTATTCGCGCGCGACCTTGCCGAGTGCCTGTCGCTGCAGCTCCAGGCGCGCGACCGCCTCGACCCGGCGATGAAAGCGCTGGTCGCCAATCTCGAGCTCCTGGCGCGGCGGGATTTCCAGACGCTGAAACGCATCTGCGGCGTCGACGAGGAGGATCTCCTCGACATGCTGGCCGAGATCCGGGCGCTCGATCCGCGACCGGGCCTGGCGTTCTCGGGCGGCGCGAGCGATGCGATCGTCGCCGATGTCGAGGTCCGCGCGGCCAATGACGGCAGTTGGGTGGTGGAACTCAACGCCGATACGCTGCCGCGCGTGCTGGTGGACAACGTCTATTTTGCCCGCATTTCGAGCCACGCCAAGGATCAGGCGGAAAAGGACTTTCTCGCCGAATGCCTGCAGAACGCCAACTGGCTGACGCGCAGCCTCGACCAGCGGGCCAAGACCATTCTCAAGGTGGCCTCCGAAATCGTGCGGCAGCAGGACGCCTTCCTCGTCCATGGCGTGCGCCACCTCAAACCGCTCAACCTGCGCACGGTGGCCGATGCCATCGGCATGCATGAATCGACGGTCAGCCGCGTCACCGCCAACAAATACATGCTGACGCCGCGCGGCGTCTTCGAGCTGCGCTATTTCTTCACCGCGTCGATCGCCTCGGCCGAAGGCGGCGAAGCGCATTCGTCCGAAGCCGTGCGCGACCGCATCAAGCAGATGATCGACGAGGAAAAGCCCGCCGACGTGCTCTCCGACGACGCCATCGTCGACATGCTCAAGGAAAGCGGGGTCGACATCGCGCGCCGCACCGTCGCGAAGTATCGCGAAGGCATGAACATTCCGTCGTCCGTGCAGCGGCGGCGGGAAAAACGCGCGCTCGCGAACGCCGGCCGCTAGGCTTGTCGATATTCGGGCGATGCCGGGCTGCGACCCGAATCTCGACAAGCCTTGATCGCTGTGGGGCAGGCGGATTTTCCACAATTCCCGAGCTTCATTGACAAGCCGCAATGAAGTGTCTAGAAGCCCGCCCGCATGGAGCGGGGCGGTAATGCCCGCTTGCGAATGGGTCCGTCAGACACGGCCACGGACGGCCAAGAAGGCGACTTGTGATCAACCGGAAAGTTCGGGTCTAAAATCGGCGCGCATGCCGCTGCAAAGCTTGTGCGCGCGCGCCACGGGTATAAACTCGGGAACAGTTTGAAGCCTGGGCAAGGAAGGTCAGTTTTCAGATGAATCTACGCATTTCGGGAAAACACATGGACATCGGCGATGCGTTCCGCACGCGCATCAGCGACCGGGTCGGCGAGGCGATCGAGAAATATTTCGATCGGGGTTTTTCAGGACATGTCACAGTCATCAAATCGGGGTCGCGTTTCTCCGCCGACTGCATGGTCCGGCTCGATTCCGGCGCTTCGTTGCAGGCGACGGGCGACGCCCAGGATCCCACGCTTGCCTTCGAGGCGGCCGCCGATC
>JAFKFE010000990.1 GCA_017308345.1 Alphaproteobacteria bacterium
TTCCCGCATCTGACCATCCTGGAGAACTGCACGCTGGCGCCGATCTGGGTGCGCAAGATGCCGAAGAAGCAGGCGGAAGAGATCGCCATGCATTTCCTCAAGCGCGTCAAGATCCCGGAGCAGGCCAACAAATATCCGGGCCAGCTCTCCGGCGGCCAGCAGCAGCGCGTGGCGATCGCCCGTTCGCTGTGCATGAACCCGCGCATCATGCTGTTCGACGAGCCGACCTCGGCGCTCGATCCGGAGATGATCAAGGAAGTGCTGGAGACGATGGTGGGTCTGGCGGAAGAGGGCATGACCATGCTGTGCGTCACCCACGAGATGGGCTTTGCCCGCAAGGTCGCCAACCGCGTGATCTTCATGGATCAGGGCCAGATCGTCGAGCAAGGCGATCCCGTCAGTTTCTTCGACGACCCCCAGCATGATCGAACCAAGATTTTCCTGAACCAGATCCTCGGCCATTGAGCGCCATGCCGAGCTACGGCCTAGGCGCATGGCAAATGCGGCGTGCGCCTTCGGGAAACGCTTCGGCCGGATCGGCCGCGTGCCAACATGAAATCCACCCTCGGGTCCGAAATCGGATCAGGCGGTAAAACGGGAGAACCGGAATGAAAATCGGATTCATTGGCCTCGGCGTGATGGGAGCGCCGATGGTGGGGCATCTGCTTGCCGCCGGTCATGAGCTGCACACGTCCATCAATCGTTCGCCCCCACCGGCGGAGCTGATTTCCAAGGGTTTGCTCGTAGAAGGTTCGCCATGCGAGGTTGCCGAGCGGTGTGAAGCGGTCGTTCTCATGCTTCCCGCGACCGGTGACGTCGAGCGGGTGTGTTTCGGCACGGACGGCCTCGCCGCGGGGCTGAAGTCGGGAAGCCTGGTAATCGACATGAGTTCGATTGATCCATCGGCAACCGCCGATTTCGCGAGCCGGATCGGGGAGCTCGGCTGCGCTTATCTGGATGCCCCGGTGTCGGGAGGAGAGGTCGGCGCGAAAGCGGCCACACTTTCGATCATGGTCGGCGGGCCGGCGGAAGCCTTCGAGCGGGCTCTGCCCTTGTTTGAGGCGATGGGCGAGAACCTCACGCATGTGGGCGACCAAAATGGCAGCGGACAGACCTGCAAGATCTCCAATCAGATCATCGTCGCCTTGACCATCGAAGCCGTTGGGGAAGCATTGACGCTTGCCTCCAGATCCGGCTGCGACCCCGCAAAGGTGAGAAAGGCGCTGCTCGGTGGCTTCGCTTCGTCCCGCATTCTGGAAGTCCACGGCGAAAGGATGATCTCGCGATCATTTGCACCGGGATTTCGGATTGCGCTGCATTCAAAGGACCTGGACCTGGCTCTTAAGGCGGCGGCGAGCGTGGGGGTCTCCTTGCCGTCAACCGCGCTCTGCCAGCAATTGTTCAATTCGAACAGGGCCGCGAACGAATGGAACGAGGACCACTCGGCGGTCGTCAAATCGCTTGAGCGCCTTGCCGGAGCAACCGCGTTCTAAAACCGTTTGCCGCATGCCGCCAACGGCCCGGAATTACCCGAGCCGGAACCTGCTTTGCTTTGAAGGAGACGACTGTGAAACCGAACGGAATGAAGAAGATCTGGCAGGACGGAGGCGCCGTGCTGAATGGCTGGCTGTCGATTGCCAGTCCGTTTACCGCCGAGATCATGGCGGCCCAGGGCTATGACAGTGTTTCGGTCGACCTGCAGCACGGCATTGTCGACTACCAGACCGCCGTCTCCATGTTCCAGGCCATGGCTGCCTCCGGTGTCACGCCGATGGCCCGCGTCCCGTGGCTCGATCCGGCCGCGATCATGAAGGTTCTCGATGCCGGCGCTTATGGGGTGATCTGTCCGATGATCAATACACGCCAAGAGGCTGAGCGGCTGGTTTCCTACGTCCGCTACCCACCACATGGTTGTCGTAGCTTCGGTCCGTCTCGCGCCGTGTTCTCCGCGGGCGCGGACTATGGAAACCATGCCGACCAGGAAATAGTCTGCCTTGGCATGATCGAAACACGCGAAGGCTTCGACAATCTCGACGACATTGTTTCTACCCCCGGTCTTGACGGCGTTTACGTAGGGCCGGCCGATCTGACCCTTGGGTTGACGGGAAGGAGCTATCCCACCGGCTTCGACCGGGAGGAACCTGAGATGATCGCCGCGATCCACAGAGTTCTGTCCTCGGCCCATCGGGCCGGTATCAAGGCCTGCTTGCATTGCGGCACGCCAGCCTACGCCGCAAAGGCGGTCGGATGGGGTTTCGATCTCGTTACGGTGAGCAACGACGTAAGGCTCTTGGCGGCAGCTGCCGCTGAAAATGTCCGGTCGTTTCGTAAATTCATAGGGGAAGGCAGCGGTAAGGCCTGACAGGAAGCGGGGTGGCCTTGGCGGCGTGCCAGGGCGCGCGCACGGCCTGCGTAAGGGTTGCCCACAGCAGAACGGCCGCCATGAGCGCATGCACCTCACTTTGAAGAAGGAAGCCACCAAACCGGCGGGTGCCAATTTCCTTCAGCAACAGGCCAGGTTCGATGACTTCATTGACGAGTTCAACTCAGAGCGCCCGCACTAGGCGCTCGACATGGACTTGCCCGGCCGAGCGTTACACGCCCTCGCCGCGTCCCTATGCCGGCCTGCCCGATCTCGACTATCCGTTTCACGATAAGGCCGTTACCGTCACCACTTGCGGCCGCATCTGCTGCAATCGCAAGAAGGTCAACCTCAGCCTCGTCTTCGCCGGTCAGACCGTCGGCATCAAACAGGTCGAAGGCCATGTCTGGCTGGCCAGCTTCATGGATTATGATCTGGGCTATTTTGACGATGAGACATGCAGGCTCGAACCACTCCACAACCCATTCGGGCCAAAAGTGTTACCCATGTCTCCGGTATAGACCGTAACCCATGTGTCCGGAACGAACCCCAAGAGGGGATGGTGCCCAGAGGCGGATTCGAACCACCGACACGCGGATTTTCAGTCCGCTGCTCTACCAACTGAGCTATCTGGGCCTGCGCCGGCTAACGGGATCGCCCGCCGGGTTTCGCGGGAACGCCGTGCGGCGCCCCTTGAAAGCGCGTGGGTTATAGCACGGGTATCCTGCCTGTCCAGAGCAATTCCAGGAAAAGTGCGCGGCGGTTTTCCGCTTCGGAATTGCGTGAAAACAAGCGCAATTCCGGGAAAAACGCGCGGCGGTTTTCCGCTTTGGAACCGCATGAAAACAAGCGCTTGGCGGGTGATTTCGCAGGGGCGGAAAAATCGTGATGAAACGGCGGCTTGCCGCCCACGCTCATCCCTCGTCCCTTGGCGCCGGGCCCGGCTTCGGGCTGTCTTCGTCTTCCTCTTCGTCGCGGCCGGGAATGACATACGCGCCCTTCAGCCATCGATTGAGGTCGATGTCCTTGCAGCGTGCCGAGCAGAACGGATAGTGCTCGCGCGAGGAAGGTTTCCCGCATTCGGGGCAGGGCCGCTTCGGCCTCAGCGGCGGCACCTTGTCGTCCAGGCTCATGAGCGCGCGGCGTGCCAGTTCTGGTGCGTCTTGAAACCCTCGCCCGAAAGCAGCGCGACACTTTCATAAAGCGGCAGGCCGACCACATTGGTGTAGGAGCCGACCAGCTTGACGACGAAGGAGCCGGCCAGGCCCTGCACCGCGTAGCCGCCGGCCTTGCCGCGCCATTCGCCGGAGGCGACATAGGCGTCGATCTCCTCGCGCGGCAGCCGCTTGAAGCGCACCTTGGTCTCGACCAGCCGCTGGCGCAGCTTGCCGCCCGGCGTGATCAGGCAGATACCGGAATAGACCCGGTGCGAGCGACCGGAAAGCAGGCCGAGGCAGTTGATGGCGTCGTCGATCGTCTCGGCCTTGGGCAGGATGCGCCGCCCGACCGCCACCACCGTGTCGGCGGCGAGGATGAAGGCGGGCGCATAGTCGTCCTCGCTTTTCAGCGAGG
>JAFKFE010000991.1 GCA_017308345.1 Alphaproteobacteria bacterium
TCTACGAACTGATGGTACGGCCGATGGGGCACTTCTCGGCGATCGCCGGCGCTGTCGCGCTGTCCATCCTGGTGATCCCCGTCGTGGTGCGCACCACCGAGGACATGCTCAACCTCGTACCCAACGCGCTGCGCGAGGCTGGCACCGCCATCGGCGCGCCGCGCTGGGTGGTGATCCGCTCCGTCGCCTATCGCGCGGCCCTGTCCGGCATCGTCACCGGCATCCTTTTGGCGATCGCCCGCATCTCCGGCGAGACGGCGCCACTGCTCTTCACCGCGCTCAACAACCAGTTCTGGTCGAGCAATCTCAATGCCCCGATGGCCAGCCTGCCGGTGACCATCTTCCAGTTCGCTCTCAGCCCTTACGAGGAATGGCAGCAACTGGCCTGGACGGGCGCACTCATAATCACCCTTACGGTTCTCGGGCTGAGCATCATTGCCCGCAGCCTGACCGGACGCAGAGAGGACAGATGAAACCGATGTTGTCCACCGACCTGAACGTAGCCGACACGACCGTCGAGAAGGCCAAGATCGAGGTCAAGAACCTCAACTTCTACTATGGCCAGTCGAAGGCGCTGAAGGATATCAACCTGTCCCTGCCCGAGCGCAGCGTGACCGCCTTCATCGGCCCGTCGGGCTGCGGGAAGTCGACGCTGCTGCGCGTGCTGAACCGCATCTACGAGCTCTATCCGAAACAGAGCGCCGAGGGCCAGGTGCTGCTCGACGGCAAGAACATCCTCGACCGCTCGCAGGACCTGAACCTGCTGCGCACGAAGATCGGCATGGTGTTCCAGAAGCCGACGCCGTTCCCGATGTCGATCTACGAGAACATCGCCTTCGGCGTCAGGCTCTACGAGAAGATCAGCAAGGCCGAGATGGACAATCGCGTCGAGTCGGCGTTGAAGCGCGCCGCTCTGTGGAACGAAGTCAAGGACAAGCTCAACGCCAGTGGCCAGAGCCTCTCCGGCGGCCAGCAGCAGCGCCTGTGCATCGCCCGCACCGTCGCGGTGAAACCCGAGGTCATCCTGCTCGACGAACCGGCTTCGGCGCTCGACCCGCTGTCGACCGCCAAGATCGAGGAGCTGATCGACGAATTGCAGGCCGAATACACGATCGTCATCGTCACCCACAACATGCAACAGGCGGCGCGCGTGTCGCGGCAGACGGCGTTCATGTATCTCGGCGAACTGGTCGAGTTCGACCGGACCGAGAAGATCTTCACCTCGCCCCGCGAGAAGCGCACGCAGGACTACATCACCGGCCGCTTCGGCTGAGTTCATACGAGGACAACACTATGGCCGAACATACCGTCGCCTCCTTCGACGAGGATTTGAGGCAGATCAGCCGGCTTATCAACGACATGGGCGATCTCGCCGGCTCCATGGTCGGCGGTTCGACCAGGGCACTGCTCGAAACCGACAATGCGCTGGCGCAGCGCGTCGTCTCCGACGACGCCATCATGGACGCGCGCCAGCGCGAGCTTGACGACCGCGCCATCACGCTTATCGCCAAGCGGCAGCCGATGGCGGACGATCTTCGCCATGTGGTCGGATCGATCCGTATGGCGGGCGACCTGGAACGCATCGGCGACCTTGCCAAGAACATAGCAAAGCGCGTCGGCTCGGTCGGCGTCGCCGCCGCGCCGCGCGATCTCACGCATTCGATCGATTCCATGGCGCAGATGGTGCTGATCCAGGTGCAGGGCGTGATCCAGGAATACATGGCCGGCGATGCCACGGCGCTGGCCAAGCTCCGCAACGACGATGAACGCATCGACGTCAAATACACCTCGGTCTTCCGCGAGCTCTTGACCTATATGATGGAAGACCCGCGCAACATCACCGCTTGCACGCATCTTCTGTTCTGCGCCAAGAATCTCGAGCGTATCGGCGACCATGTGACCAACATCGCCGAGAACGCCTATTATGTGCTGACCGGCACGCAATTGCCCGCGAACCGTCCGAAGCAGGACGAGACGGCAATGTCGGCGCCGGCTGCCTGACGGAAAAGGTTACCCCGATGATCGCGCCACGCATCATGGTGGTGGAGGACGAGGAGCCGCTGGGGGTGCTGCTCCGTTACAATCTCGAATCCGAGGGTTACCAGGTGGAAGTGGTGACCCGCGGCGACGAGGCCGAAATCCGCCTTCAGGAAAACGTTCCCGACCTGCTCGTGCTCGACTGGATGGTGCCGGCCGTTTCCGGCATCGAGCTCTGCCGTCGTCTCAGGATGCGGCCCGAGACCGAGCGGCTGCCGATCATCATGCTGACGGCTCGCGGCGAGGAAAGCGACCGCGTGCGCGGCCTGTCGACCGGCGCCGACGACTATCTGGTCAAGCCGTTCTCGACGCCGGAGTTCATGGCGCGCGTCAAGGCGCTGCTGCGCCGCGCCAAGCCGGAGGTGCTGTCCAGCGTGCTCAAGGTCGGCGACATCGTGCTCGACCGCGAATCGCACCGCGTCTACCGCAAGAAGAGCGAGATCAGGCTCGGTCCGACCGAGTTCCGCCTGCTCGAATTCATGATGCGTCACCCCGGCCGCGTGTTCTCGCGCAGCCAGTTGCTCGACAATGTCTGGGGCGAGACGATCTATATCGACGAGCGCACGGTGGACGTCCATGTCGGACGCCTGCGCAAGGCCGTCAACAACGGCCGCATGCCGGACGTCATCCGCACCATCCGCGGGGCGGGCTACGCGATCCGGGAGGATTAACGCGGTTCCAGGAAAAGCGTGGATCAGTCAAGCTAGGCGAACTTGCGACAGTCTTCGTTCGGAATTGCGTGAAAACAACATCGTCTGTCGGATCACGGCTCAGGCCGTGCTGGTAGAGGTGCCGCCGCCATCGATGACGAATTCCGACGCTGTGAGATAGGCGGATTCCTCGGCGGCGAGGAACAAGATCATATTGCTGATGTCACTGGTTTCGGCGAGTCGCCCGAGCGCCGTCAGCCGCTTGCCCAGCTGTTCCGCAGTCATCCCGTAGGTCTTCTCCGCATAAGCGGCCATGGCGGTCTTCACATAAGTCGGATGCACAGAGTTGACGCGGATGTTATGCGGCGCGAACTCGGCGGCGAGGTCCTTGGTCATGATCCGCACCGCGCCCTTGCTGGCGCCGTAAAGCACATGGCCCGGCGATCCTATAAGGCCCGCGACCGAAGAGAGGTTGATGATCGAACCGCCCTTACGCTGCTTCATGTAGGGGATCACATGCTTGGCTCCGAGGAAAACGCCGGTGACGTTGATCGCCATCAGCTTGTTCCAGGTCTCAAGGGTAGTCTCCTCGACCGGGGCAATGATGTAGATGCCGGCATTGTTCACCAGAACGTCGATGCCGCCGAACGCATCCTCGGCTCGCTTGAAGACGTCAATCCAGCCCTCTTCCGAGGTGACGTCATGCTCGACTGTCACGATCTTGCCGCCAACGGCGGCCACGAGCGCGGCCGTCTCACCAAGCCCCTTGGTGTTCATGTCGGTCGCTACGACTTTCGCGCCGGCTCTGGCAAACGCTACCGCCGTTTCCCGCCCAATTCCGGCCGCCGCGCCGGTGATGACGACAACTTTGTCTTTTACAGTCAAACTCATGATGATTTTCCTATCAAAATCAAACCTGCCGCAAGCCGGATTGGGCGGACAGCCACAGTTGCATCGACGATTGCCCTCGACCGAACTCTTCGATGAGCAGCGGTATAGTCGACCGCAGCACGCAAGCCGTTGACAACGATCAATTGTTCGAAGACCACACGGTGGAAAATCAGACAGTTCCCATGCACTCGGCGGCGAATGCCATAACCTTCATGTCGAGGGATCGTCCTGGCCCTCAGGCTATCTTTTTTCCATCACCCGCTCTTGCCTGCACGCCCGGCGCGAAAATCTCCTGGTCGACGAAGGTCAGCGCGCGCATGGCGCAGCCTTCGCGAATCAGCGGCAGTTCGTTCGGC
>JAFKFE010000992.1 GCA_017308345.1 Alphaproteobacteria bacterium
GATCGCTTCCGCCGGCACCCGGCGCGTCGAAAGCTTGCCCAGACGGCGGTCCCGCAGGCCATCCTCCCCAGCCTCTTCGTAGCGATCGCGGTATCGCCGGAACTGCCGCTCCGACATCCCCAGCAACTCACCGGCCTCCAGCATCGATAGATCGCCGCCGTTCCAGCGGCTCAAAACGTCCCGAAACTTCTGCATTCTCCGGTCCTGTAGCCATGCCGTCCGTCCCATCCCCAGCCTCCATGCGCTGGCGATAAAACCGGACAACTCATCTGCTACCTAATCCGGACAACTCATGTGCTTACGACACGCCGGCATTCCAGTCTTTGCTTTTCTCTATCTGCTCCCTATTTGCCAATTGTGAGAGGTTTACTGCCGGAATTTCGTGCTCGGCGATCATCGAGTGCGTGGAAGCCAGTCCTCTGCCTGATACTTCGGGTTGCCAGACCATACGGGGGGATCTGAAGGAAACGGATTGGCGAACCACTCGCCAACGTATTGATTTCTTGTTGAAGGCGATGGCCCTCAGCGACTAAAATAATCGTTGTCCGTCAATAGCTTGCGGAACGGTTCGCCAAAGTCGATTCAAGGAGTTGGTTCAGCTACTCGCCGATCGCGTTTACCTTCTAAGGATGGCAGCGTTCCGACGCCTGTCAGCCATCCGGACTGGCTCGCACAACCCGAGGCAGACAGCGTGTAACGTATGGCGTCGGCCAGCGTACGCTTCAGCCGCGTGTTCTCGTCCTCCAGTGCCTCGAGGCGACGCGCCTCGGAGACGTCCATCCCACCGAAGGGGGCCTTCGTATGATAGATTGAGGGGTCGCTTACCCCATGCTTTCGGCACAAGTCGGCGACCGACAGGCGCTCGGCCTGCCCCCCGAGAAAATAAGAGTCCAAAAAACTCCAATAGGCGGCTCGTTCGGAGGAAAGGCGGAGCCGATCCTCGACCCTCTATGCGCCTTCTTCGCCCTGAAACTCGGCCGCCCGGTCATCATTCGCTTCGACCGGCAAGAGACATTCACTGCGACCCGCACGCGCTCCAGCGTCACAGGGCGGATGCGGATCGGATTTGCTGCTGACGGCCGTATCCTCGCGCGCGAGACTGAGACGCTCGTCGACATCGGCGCCTACTGCACCGGCGGCAATTACCTGCCCAGTTCGATGCTGCAGCGGCTGGTGCGTCTCTACGACGTTCCAGCGGAGCGCTACAGCGGCCGCGCCGTCTACACGAACACCGTGCCAGCGGGCGCGTTCCGCGGCTATGGCTCGCCGCAAATTCACACAATAGCGGAGATTTCGCTGGATATTGCCGCTCGGCGGATGGGAATCGACCCGGTGGCCTTGCGCCAGAGAAACCTCGTCGGTCCGGGCGCGATTGAACCTTGGCAGGGGCTCGACCTTGGCAACGCCCGCGGCAAAGAGTGTTTGGCGCGTGGCGCCGAGGCGTTCGGCTGGGCCGGACGCTACCGGATGGGCCTTGGGCGAGGACGGTGGCGCCGGGGAGTCGGGGTCGCCTCAGCTACTCACATCAATGGCTGTTATCCCGGGTTCCATGAAGAAACCAAGGCCTCGTTGAGGCTGTTGTCGGACGGGCGGGCCGAACTCGTCTGCGCGCTCCACGATCTCGGTTGCGGGGCTGACACCACGTTGGCGCAGATCGCAGCCGAGACGTTGGGGTTAAGGCCGTCCGACATCGTCATCGTTCCCGCCGATACCGACACCTGTCCTTACGACCTCGGCACGCGCGCGAGCCGCATGACCTATATCTGCGGGGAAGCCATCCGTCGCGCCGGCGTCGGCCTCGCAAAGTCGATCCGCGCAGCCGCCGGTTTGGAACTGAACGCGCAAGCCGATGATTTGCGCCTGGAGGCTGGCTCAGTGCTTTGCCGGGATGACGCCGGCATCGCGCTCTCGGACCTCGCCGCTCGCTTGGCCAGCCGCGGGATCGAACTACCGACGGCAACCGAAAGCTATCGCGCCCAAGCCAATCCAGGCTCATATGCGGCGCATTTCGCGGAGGTCGAGGTCGACAGGCTTACCGGCCGCATAAAGGTGACAGATTATCTCGCTGTTCATGACGTCGGCAGGGCGATTAACCCGATGCTGGTGGAGGGTCAGATCCACGGGGGGATACAGATCGGCATCGGCTACGCGCTCTATGAGGACGTCGCAATCGACCTCGCCACGGGCCGGATGCGCAGCGACAGTTTCAGCCGCTACACGCTGGCCAATGCGCCCGAGATGCCGCCGATGCGCGTGCTGCTCGTCGAAGAGGGTGAGCCCACCGGCCCCTTCGGCGCCAAGGCCGTTGGGGAGATTGCGACGATTCCGGTGGCAGCGGCGGTGGTCAACGCCGTCAACAACGCTTTAGGCACCGAACTCACGGAACTGCCGCTTTCACCCGAACGCGTCCTTGCGGCGATAGATTGAGGAAGCAAGTGGCTGTGCCGGCTTGCCTCGGCGGATCATCCTGAAGAGGAATTCACCGCGATCGAGCCCGCGCCGATCAGTTCGAGGCAGTAAGGCACGGCGGGGAAGACGGCGCTAAGGCACACGTCGATCGAAGATGGTTTTCCGGGCAGGTTTATGATCAGCGATCGGCCGCGTACTCCGGCGGTCTGACGTGAAAGGATGGCCGTTCGCACATGCTCCAAGCTCGCCTGCCGCATGAGTTCGCCGAACCCGGGCAACTCTTTGGTGATGACCTGCCGCATGGCTTCCGGAGTGAGGTCTCTCGGGGAGGGGCCGGTTCCGCCTGTCGTAAGGATCAGGTCGGCGCCTGCCTGGTCGCAAAGCTCGATGAGCACGTCACGGACACTCTCCAGGCCGTCGGGAACGATGCGACGAACAAAACCACATGGCTCTGCCAAGACACCGCGGAGCCAGAACTCGATCGCCGGTCCGCCGAGATCCTCGTACTCGCCGCGACTCGCACGGTCGGAGATGGTCACGATTGCAATCTGAGTCATTTCCGTCAGGCCGGGGCGGTTACATGCCATCCGGGCCCGGCATGGACGTAACCGTCAACCAGCGTACCCGGCAGACCGAGGCACGAAAGGGCGAAGCGGGCATCTTCAGGCGTCTCCTGGCCGTTGGCAAGTCGTCTGTAAATCCTCGCCACCTCGACCATGTCGCACGTCTGGGGGGACAAACGGAGGCGTTTGACGCCCTTTGAGGCGAGTGCGTCAGGCGCGGGGCAGAAGGCCTGAACCTGGTTGGAAAGAGTCTGCACGCCGTTGATCGCAAGAAACTGCTGGTCGTCGAGCGTATCGACCGAGAGACCGTCGGGATCCTTTTCGCATGTGAACTGGCACGAATCCTTGTGGAGGCCGTGGATACGCGCATGATAACACCGTCCGGAGAGCGCGAGCGGCAGCCGGCCGAACGCGAAAATCTCAAACCGCGCCTCAGGGCATTTCAACGACATGAGGCCGATCGCCGCAAACGACAATTCCACTGGCGGGCATATTGTCTGCGCGCCGAGTTGGATCAGGAACTTTGCGGAAGCCTCGTTGTAAACATTCAGAAACGGGCCCGTGACGAAGGATTTGCCGGACCGTGACGGCAGGCCGGAGACATCGTTGATCTCGACCATCCTTTCGTCCCCGCAAAGATCCTCGACGCTTCTGCGTTCCCGAACGGTCGCCGGCGCCGCCAGTGTGGACAGCACCACCTGCTTGCCGCCACGTTCCAGCCTTTCAATGACCGCTGGCCAGACGGGGTCCGAAAACGGCATGCGTTTTCCGCAGACGACTTCACCGATGTGAACCCGGTCGAGCGGCGCCTCGTCTGCTATCCTGCGGTAAAAATCGAGGAGACGATCAGGAGACCAGTGGAAGAAGACCGGTCCAAGCGTCAAGGCGATTTCCGTCAGGGCGATTTCGGACACCGACTATCTCCATTTCTTCTCGTAAGCGCCGGCCGTCTGCCGAG
>JAFKFE010000993.1 GCA_017308345.1 Alphaproteobacteria bacterium
GCACTTCAACCTGTTCCCGCATCTGACCATCCTGGAGAACTGCACGCTGGCGCCGATCTGGGTGCGCAAGATGCCGAAGAAGCAGGCCGAGGAGATCGCCATGCATTTCCTCAAGCGCGTCAAGATCCCGGAACAGGCCAACAAATATCCGGGCCAGCTCTCCGGCGGCCAGCAGCAGCGCGTGGCGATCGCGCGCTCGCTGTGCATGAACCCGCGCATCATGCTGTTCGACGAGCCGACTTCGGCGCTCGATCCGGAGATGATCAAGGAAGTGCTGGAGACGATGGTTGGGCTGGCGGAAGAGGGCATGACCATGCTGTGCGTCAACCACGAGATGGGTTTTGCCCGCAAGGTCGCCAACCGGGTGATCTTCATGGATCAGGGCCAGATCGTCGAGCAGAACACGCCGGCCGAGTTCTTCGACCATCCGCGCCATGAGCGCACGAAGCTCTTCCTGTCGCAGATCCTGCACTGAGCGGGCTACTGGGTGACAGTCTCGGAGGCCCGCAGCAACCACGCGGTCGTCATCCTAGGGCGTAGCAAGGAGCGAAGCGACGCGCGCAGACCCTAGGATCCATGCCGTTACGCTAAAGCGTTGCAACGGCTCAGAATTCTACTCCGCCGCACTTGATGACGGACCTCACGGCATGGATCCTCGGGTCAAGCCCGAGGATGACGAAATCGCGAGGCGACCGACTTATCGCGCCCGATGAGAAAAGCCCTGCGATACCTGGCACTGCTCGTCGCGGCGGTGGTTGTTTCCGCCGCGCTCGGCATGCTGGTGCCGCGCCCGCTCTGGCCGGCGGCGGCCGCGGGCGAGGGCCCGCGCCACATACTGGTGCTGAAGAACCCGATCCACACCGACGTCGCTCTTCCCCTCGATGATGGCGTGCGCCGGCGCTTCGCCTTCCTTGCCGCTTCCGGCCTGCCGATCGATGCGCCAGGCGCGCGCTACATCGTCTTCGGCTGGGGCGGCCGCGCCTTCTATCTGGAGACGCCGACCTGGTCGCGATTGAAGGCCACGCCGGTGCTGAAGGCGCTCACCCTCGATGCTTCGGTGATGCATGTCGACGTCGCCGGCGCGATCAAGGAGCCGCATCCGGATGTCGCGGGTTTCGACATCGACGAGCCGCATTTCGCGGCGCTGCTCGACTACATCGCCGCGAGTTTCCGGTGGGGACCAAACGGGCCGATGGCGATCGATAATGCCGGCTATTCCGTCTTCGACCGTTTCTATCAGGCCAACGGCCATTTCAACGCGCTGGTCGGCTGCAACACCTGGACGGCGGCGGCACTGCGCACGGCTGGCCTGCGCACCGGCTGGTGGAACCCGCTGCCGGTATCGCTATGGTGGTCGATGCGGCTGTATGACTAATTCTTCTGCCGATCAGCCAGTCCTACGGTCTTGCTTCGTCACATATTCGCGCAACGCCTTGTTGATCGCGCTCTGGTAACCGCGACCGTCAGGCGCACGCCTTTTGAACCAAGCGACCAAATCCGAGTCAAGACGAAGCGTCAGCTGCTGCTTGATCGGTTGAAATACCGATTTCGGACGGCGTTCCGCCAAAACTCTTCCGTCAATTCGGGAATGTCGGTCGTATCGACATCCGCCTCCGAGCGCGATTTCAGCGCTGCGATTTCCGCTTTCTGAGCCTCGGTCAGCGCAGGTGGATTTGCCGGGTCAAATTCATATCGGGCGATTTTCGGCATAATATCTTCTCTCTCGTGTCGTAGCCCGCCGCGCTGAGATGATGCGGACCACCTCTATCCCGTGTTCTTCCCGGTCGGAGTGGGCAACCAGCAAAAAGACAGCGCCATCCACCAGACCAATCGTCTGCCAACGATGTTCGCCGCCTATCGCCTCAAACCTTCGGCTCTTCCCAGCCATAGAGCCAGTCCAGGTCGGCGGCGAGTTTCTCCGGCGGCCGCGTCGCCAGCACGAGGTTGCGTGCGACCGCCACCGGTCCCCAGGCGTGCCAGGCCGTCCGGTTGAGCGCGCCGCGCTTCAGCACCTTTTCGACGCGCGGTTGCCTGAGATTCTCCCAGGCGGTAAGGGCACGCTCCGTGTCGCCGGGAAAATCGGCGACCAGATTGGCAAGCATCGAGGCGTCCTCGATCCCCATGGCCGCGCCCTGCGCCGCGAATGGCGTCATGGCATGGGCGGCGTCGCCGATCAGCGCGATGCCTTGCGGAACCATCCAGCGCTGTTGCCGGACGGTGTGCATTGGAAACGCCGTCCACGGCCCAGCCAGCGCGGCGAGCCTAGCAAGCGTCGCTGCGGTGCCGTGCATTGCATTGGACAGGATGGACGGATCGGCGTGACCTGACCAGCCTTCCGCGATACGCTCGCCCTTGGTGAAGGCGGCGAGGTTGACGACGCGCCCCTTGCTCACCGGATAGGCGACCATGTGGAAGCCGGGATGCAGGAAGGTTGTAACGCAGCCCGCCACGCCGATCTCGGCAAAAGCCCGCCCGGCGGCGCTGTCGACCGCCACCGTGGCCCGCCAGGCCAGTCGGCCCGAGAAGCGACTTTTCGTGAAAGCGGCGTCCTTGCCGGCAAGCTCGGCGCGAACCGAGGACCACACGCCGTCCGCTCCGACCAGCAGCCCGCCCGCGACCGGCGCAGCTTGGCCGTCGATCTCGACCGTCGCGCTGATACTCGGCGGGTCGACCGCGATGCCGGTCACCCGCGCGCCGGTGACGAGCTCGATATCGGGCCGCGACGCCATTTCGGCCATCAGGGCCGCCTGCAGGTCGGCGCGGTGCGCCACCAGATAGGGCGCGCCCCAACGCTGCTCGGCCGCCTGGCCGAGCGGCACGCGCGCCAGCTCGCGCAGGCTTCTCGCGTCCTTCAGCACCACCGCTTCGGGCCGGACCGCGTTGGGTGACAGACGGTCCAGCACGCCAAGCCGGCGCAGGATGCGGGTCACGTTGGGCGATAGCTGGAGCCCTGAGCCGGCCGCCTGAAGCTGCTTTGCCTGCTCGAACAGCTTCACGGGGAAGCCGCGCGCCGAAAAGGTGAGCGCTGCCGTCAGCCCGGCGATGCCAGCCCCGGCTATGACGATTTGCCGGGACCTTGCCTCACTCATGATCTAGCAGTCATTCATGATCTGCAGGCTCAGGCAGCCTGGTCGACATAGAGGCAGCCGGCCGGCTGCGTTTCCGTCGCCCTCAGCGACGGTGAATAACGATAGAGCGTCGAGCAGTAGGGGCAGACCTTTTCATTGTCGTCGCCCATGTCGAGGAACACATGCGGATGGTCGAAAGGCGGGTTGGCGCCGGTGCACATGAATTCCTTGACGCCGATCTCGATGACCGGATGGCCCGCGTCGTTCTGGAAATGGGGAATGCTGCCGCCTGCCATCGTCGTCTCCAATCGGGTTCGGCCAGTGGGTGTGACCGGTCTGCATCTGGAACATAACAGGCCAGTTTGCAAGATCGATGAAATCAAACTGTCGCAAAAGGCTGTCAGAGGATAAGTTGAGCCGGTTAAGCGCATGGGCCGGGCACGGAGCGATTCCGTGACGATCATGCGTCACAAACAGATGGTAGAGCGTCGCTGAACGGCATGTGCGGCGGGTCTTAGGGACGGTTGCGGGCAAGAGCGGGAACCATGAACGAACTGAAGCCGGTGCAGAGCGAGTTCATCACCGTCGAGGCGGCGAGCCCGGACGGCGGCAATCCGGACCGTTTCGTCAACCGCGAGTTTTCCTGGCTGCAGTTCAATCGCCGCGTGCTGGAGGAATCGCTCAACGAGCACCATCCCCTGCTCGAGCGCGTGCGCTTCCTGTCGATCTCGGCCGCCAACCTCGACGAGTTCTTCATGGTCCGCGTCGCCGGCCTTGCCGGCCAGGTGCGCGAGGGCATCGCCCTGAAAAGCCCTGACGGTCGCACCCCCGAGCAGCAGCTCGAACAGTTGCTGCGCGAG
>JAFKFE010000994.1 GCA_017308345.1 Alphaproteobacteria bacterium
GCGCGCGTTGCGGCGGGCGGGGCGGTCGCGACGGGCTTAATGGCCGCGACGGGGTTCACCGAGGCAGCCGTGGGGGCTGGCGTGGCCGTTTCGTTCGCCGGCTTGGCCGGAGCCGGCTTGACCGCCGGCTCGGACGAGGCCGTCTTGTTGCCGCCGCCAAGGCCAAGGAGCGAGCCGAACGCGCTCTTGTTCAGCCATATGCCATAACCGCCGCCGGCCAGCACCAGGAGCGCGATGACGGTGGCGATCAGTCCGCCATAGCCGCGCTTGCGTTGTCGCGTCTGCGGCCGCAGACGCTGGAAGGTATCGGCCGCCGGCTGCTCGTCACTGGCAAAGACGTCGCCGCCGTCATCGGCATCGGCGGCATCCATGCCCGCGAGGCCGACATCGTCCTCGCGCGGCGACGGCATCGGCGGCGGCGCCTTTTGCCAGGCGGGCTCGGCCTTTGGCGCGGCCTGCCAACTTGGCTCCGTCCTTGCCGCGCCTTGCCAGGCCGGCTCGGTCTTCACGGGAATTTGCGGCGCGGGCTCCGTCTTGCCTTGCCAGCTCGGTTCCGTTCTGACGGGCGCGGGCGCCGGCTTGATCGGTTCGGATTTGAACGGATCCGGCCTGCCGGGCACGGGCGCCGCCGGCTGGCGGGCATGGCTCGGCTGGTTCCTGTTGCGGTCGATGGAGGAGAAGATATGCTCCAGCTCCGCCAGCGGATCCTCGGCCGGGACGCGTTTGACATATTCGCGCTCGACGCTGGAAATGGCATCCTCCAGCGAGCGCTTCTGCTTGCTGACGACATCGGGCGCGAGCGGCGGGGAATACTCGGCGAGCTTCTTCGCCAGCACCGCGCGGGCACCGTCGTATATCTGCTTGCGCACCTCGAACGAAGGTTCGCCCTTCTTATCGAGCTGCTTTTTCAGAACACTAACGAAATCTGCCATGCGTCAGGTGACCTGCATTCTTTTCCCGCCGGCCGCAAATCAGCCGTAACGCCGGGAAGGGCTGTGAAACTAATCTTGAAACGGGTCGGTCACAAGTATTGTGTCGTCCCGTTCGGGGCTGGTGGAGAGCAGCGCCACAGGGGCGCCGATCAGTTCCTCGATATAGCGGACATATTTGACGGCCTGCGCCGGCAAATCGTTCCAGCTTCTGGCGCCGGCCGTGGTTCCCTTCCAGCCTTCGAGCGTCTCGTAGATGGGCTCGACCCGTGCCTGCGCGCCCTGGCTGGCCGGCAGGTAGTCGATCGTCTCGCCGTCGAGCCTGTAGCCCGTGCAGACCTTGATCTCGTCCAGCCCGTCGAGCACGTCGAGCTTGGTCAGCGCGATGCCCTTGATGCCGTTGACGGCCACGGCCTGGCGCACCAGCACGGCATCGAACCAGCCGCAGCGGCGCTTGCGTCCGGTGACGACGCCGAACTCGTGGCCGCGCGTGCCGAGGAACTCGCCGATCTCGTTCTTCTGCTCGGTCGGGAACGGCCCCTCGCCGACGCGCGTCGTGTAGGCCTTGGTGATGCCGAGCACATAGCCGATGACGCCTGGGCCCACGCCCGAGCCGGCGGCGGCTTTCCCCGCGACCGTATTGGACGTGGTGACGAAGGGGGAGGTGCCGTGATCGATGTCGAGCAGCGTGCCCTGCGCGCCCTCGAACAGGATGCGCTCGCCGGCGCGGCGCTTGTCGTCGAGCACTTTCCAGACGCGATCCATGTAAGGCAGGATTTCGGCGGCCACCGAGGTCAGTTCCTGCATGATGGACTCATGCGTCGCTTCCGCCTGGCCGAACCCGCGGCGCAGCGCATTGTGGTGCGTCAGCAGCCTGTCGACCTTCAAGGGGAGCGTTTCCAAATCCGCCAGATCCATCACCCGCACCGCGCGCCGGCCCACCTTGTCCTCATAAGCGGGGCCGATGCCGCGGCGGGTCGTCCCGATCTTGGTTCCCGAATTCGAGGCGGCATCTTCGCGGAATCCGTCAAGCTCCCGGTGCAGCGACAGGATAAGCGCGGTGATTTCGGCTATTTTCAGGCGTTCCGGCGTGACCTCCACGCCCTGTTCCTTGAGCTTCCTGGCCTCGGCCACGAAGGCATGCGGGTCGAACACCACGCCGTTGCCGATGATCGAGAGCTTGCCTTCCCGCACGACGCCCGAGGGCAAAAGCGAGAGCTTGTAGACCTTGCCGTCGACGACCAGCGTATGGCCGGCATTGTGGCCGCCCTGGAAGCGCACGACCACATCGGCCCGTTCCGACAGCCAGTCGACGATCTTGCCCTTGCCCTCGTCGCCCCATTGCGAGCCGACGACCACCACATTGGCCATGTTCTTTTCCCTTGAAACGCCGCGCGGCGGCCTGAAACGACAGGCCTCTATAGCGTCAAGCGCTGGCGGGCGCGACCCTTTCCTTGCCGCCGAAACGCTGGAGCACGCCCAAAAAGCGGGAACCGGTTTTCGGCGGCGATCACGCCCGGTCCAGGCATAACGGAAACCGGCTTCCGCATCATTTACTTGCCGCCGCCGCCGCACTACCCCGGCATCGATCCTCGAACTTGTTTCGCCGCGCCGGACCTGCCGATGCACCGAGCCGCCTATCTCCTGCTTCTGTCGACCATGCTGCTGTGGGGCGGCAATTCGGTGGCGGGCAAGCTTGCCGTCGGCCATGTCTCGCCGATGACGCTGGTGTTCCTGCGCTGGGTGATGGCGGTGCTGATCCTGCTGCCCGTCGGCTGGCAGCCGCTGCGCCAGGACTGGCCGCAACTGCGCAGGCACTGGCGGCTGGTCGCGGCTCTGGGCACCTGCGGCTTCACGCTCTTCAACGTCATTTTCTACACGGCGCTGAACTATACGACCGCCATCAACGTCTCGATCGAGCAGGCCGCCATCCCGATCGTCATCATCCTTGCCAACTTCATGTTCTTCCGGCTGCGCGTGCAGGCTTTGCAGATCGTCGGCGTCGCGCTCACCATCGTCGGCGTCGCGCTGACCACGAGCCATGGCGAGCTTCGTCAGTTGCTGAAGCTCGACCTCAATTTCGGCGACGCCATCATGCTCGTCGCGGTGCTTTGCTACAGCCTCTATTCGGTCGGGCTGCGCCTGAAGCCCGCCATTCGCTGGCAAAGCCTCATGCTGGCCCTGTCGATCTCGGCGCTGCTGACTTCCGTGCCCTTCTTCCTCTGGGAAGTCGCGGCCGGCCGCGCCGCCATGCCGGACGCAAGCGGATGGGCGGTGGCGCTCTACACGGCGCTCGGCGCCTCCATCATCGCACAGATATTCTACATCAAGGCCAATGAGCTGATCGGCGCCAACCGCGCCGGCCTGTTCATCAACCTGGTGCCGATCTTCGGCACGCTGCTTTCGGTGCTGATCGTCGGCGAGCAGTTCCAGCCCCATCAGGCCTTCGCGCTCGCGCTGGTGCTGGGCGGCATCGCGCTCTCCGAATACAGCGGCAGCAGGGTAGCGCTGCAGATGCGGTGACCCGCAGCTATGGGCAAAGCACCGTCTGCAACGACTATCCCATTAAGGATATTGGGATTTTCGAGATATGTGAGTCAGCAAGGCAATTGACTCCCCCGACTTTCGTCCGACAAATGTCGCGATCGGGTTGTTGTCTTCATACAGCGGGGAGGGACCATGAATTTCCGGATGTTCTTGGCGCTGATGGCCGCGTTTCTCGGCCTCACGGCCTTCTCCGTATCGGCTTCGGCGGCCAGCGTCGCCCACACCACGACGTCGCTGAACGTCCGTAGCGGCCCGGGCGCGCACTATGCCAGGATCGCAACCTTGCCGGCCGGCCAAAGGGTCGAGCTCTACCATTGCGAGGACGGCTGGTGCTCGATTCGCGTGGCCGGCATCCATGGCTGGGCGAGCGCCGGCTACCTCGAGCGGACCCACATCGTGCGGCCCGTGATCGTGCAGCCGCATATCGTCATTCACCCGCCGCATTACCGCC
>JAFKFE010000995.1 GCA_017308345.1 Alphaproteobacteria bacterium
AGCTGGGCTCAGCCCAGCTCGAAATCCGCAAATCGGGCTTCGAGCAGTCGATCTTCCGCGTGGCGCATGACTATTCCTTTCTTTACGGCGTATTCGCCATATCGCTCGCCATGCTGACCGGCTGGCTGGGCCGGATCATCTTCCGCAAGGATTGAAGCCACGGGAAAAATGGAAGCCCATTTTCCCGCAAGGGGTTTCCCTGCGGGCGATCATGCGATAAACCGCCGCCTCCCAACCCAAGGCCAAGCAGACAATCAATTCGGCGGAGCGGTCCGGCCATTCGGATGACGGCGCAATGCGTCGCCTGCCGCCATATAGCAATGACAGGAGGCTGCGATGCAGACGGCATTCGGCGGCATCGATTTCGGCACGTCCAATTCCACCGTGGGCGTGATCCGCGACGGCCAGGCGCGACTGGTGGCGCTGGAGGGCGAGCAACCCACCTTGCCGAGCGCCGTGTTCTTCAACTTCGAGGACGGCCACACCTATTTCGGCCGGCGCGCGATCAGCGACTATACCGACGCCATCGAAGGCCGGCTGATGCGGTCGCTGAAGAGCGTGCTCGGCAGTTCGCTCGCGCACGAGAAGACGCGCATCAAGGCACGCCAGATCGGGTTCATCGACATTGTCGGCATGTTCGTGGGCCATCTCAAGAAGCGGCTTGAGGAAGACGCCGGCGCTCCGGTGGAGAACGTCGTGCTTGGCCGTCCGGTGCAGTTCGTCGACGACGATGCGGCCGCCGATGCCAAGGCGCAGGGCGAACTGGAGAAGGCGGCGCACGCGCAAGGTTTCAAGCACATCGCCTTCCAGTTCGAACCGATCGCGGCGGCGCTCGATTATGAGCAAAATGTCAGCCGAGAAGAGCTGGCGCTGATCGTCGACATGGGCGGCGGCACATCCGACTTCTCGATCGTGCGGGTCTCGCCGGAGCGCGCCCGCTCGACCGACCGCAAGGCGGATATCCTCGCCAACCGGGGCGTGCATATCGGCGGCACCGATTTCGACCGGCTGCTCAGCATTACCCATGTCATGCCAGAGCTCGGCTATCTGACACGAACCAAGGACCACAAGCGCAACCTGCCCGCCGCTTATTTCATCGACCTGGCGACCTGGCAGCGCATCAACCTCGTCTACACCGCCAAGGCGATGAACGACCTGCGACAGATCCGCTACGAGGCCGAGCGGGCCGACCTCGTCGACCGCTTCATCCATGTCGTCGAGCATCGTTACGGCCACGCGATGGCGGGCCTGGTCGAAAGGGCCAAGATCGCGCTGACCGACCGTGCCGCAGCCGAGGTGAAGGTGTCGCTGCCCGGCGCGCATTTCTCGGCCGAGATCACGCGCGCCGGTCTCGAGGAGACCATTGCCGGCGATATCGAACGCGTGACCGCGACGGTGAGACAAACGATCGCCGACGCCGGCATTGCCGCCTCTGCCATCACCGCTGTGTTCCTCACCGGCGGTTCGACCGCGATCCCGCTGGCGAGGCGGCAAATCCTGTCGCTGGTGCCGCAGGCCTCGGTCATCGAGGGCGACATGTTCGGCTCGGTCGGTCTGGGCCTGGCGCTCGACGCGCAGCGCAAATACGGCTGACTACCTGACGATTGCCGACGTTTCCGCCTTGCCCGTGAGATGCACCTTCAGCGCCATCTGGGCCAGGCTCGCCTGGCGGTCGCGATGCGTGATCATGGCGAAGTCGCGCTTCGGCAATTCGACCGGAACGGCCCTGAGGCTGCCCTCCGCCAGGGAGCGCGCGACGACGAGCTCCGAGATGATCGTGGCCCCCGCGCCGGCCTCGACCGCCTGACGCACGGCCTCGTTGCTGGGCAGGACCAGGAAAATCTGCAATTCCGCCGGCGGCACCCCCTGGCTATGCGCGAAATCCTCCAGCGCCTCGCGCGTGCCCGACCCGCCTTCCCTGATGATCCAGCGCAACGCCCTGATGTCGAGGTTTCCGCCTTGCGTCATCGGTATCTCTGGATGCGAACGCGCCACGACCAGCATCATACGATCCTCGTCGACCGTGCCGCGCCGAAGGATGTCGGACTCGGTCCGGCCCTCCACCAGCCCGAAATCGGCGCGGCCGTCCAGCACGTTGGTCTCGACCTGCCTCGTGTTGCCGATCGTCACGCTCAGCTTCACGGCCGGGTAGGCCTCGTGGAAGGACGCCAGGCGGCGCGGCAGCCAGTAGCTGGCAATGGTCTGGCTGGCCGCGATCGACAGGCTGCCGGCGATGGTTTGCGAGACGTCCTCCAGCACGCCCCGGGCCGCCGCGGCGCGATCCAGGACCGCCTTCGCCTCCGGCAGGAAGCGATGGCCGGTCTGGGCCAGTTCGATATTGCGGCCGACCCGGTTGAACAGGCGCACCCCATGCTGGCTTTCGAGCGCGCGGATGGCGGCCGACGCCGCCGACTGCGAGATGCCGAGCCGCTCGGCGGCCTTGGTCATGTGGCCATGCTCGGCGACGGCGACGAAGATGCGCAACTGATCGAGGGTCATGGGCTAACTAAGAAGCAAAGTCGATTGGAATTACAAGAGCTGCTTGTTAGACGCATCAATTGCTTTGTTCTAAGTTTTTGCCCGAGATTGGAAAAAATTGGCCGTCAAACGCCCAAGAGTTGGAAATGGTGGGGCGCTTCAAATCCCTGTTCGCGCATTGGGGCCGGCGGCTGAAACGGCAGTTCGCCGGCGAGCGCTATCATCCTGAACTCCACTACATGCGCGGCCCGGGACCCAAGACCAGGGCCAAGATGGCGAGCGGCAAGAGCGTTCGCGGATCATGAGCAAAGCCGCGCCGCGCGGCGCCAATTCCGCACCCTCGCAGCGACCGCTGGCCGATACGCGGGCACCTAACGAAGGCGACGGCGTCGAGACCTCGCCAAGCGTCTCCGACCGCATCGCCAAGACCACCTGCTACATGTGCGCCTGCCGCTGCGGCATCGAGGTGCACATCAAGGACGGCAAGGTCCGCTACATCAACGGCAACAAGGACCATCCGGTGAACCGCGGCGTGATCTGCGGCAAGGGCAGTTCCGGCATCATGCAGCATTACAGCCCGGCGCGGCTGAGGAAGCCGCTGCTGAGAACAGGCCCGCGCGGTTCGGGCGAGTTCCGCGAGATCGAGTGGGACGAAGCGCTGACCATCGCCACCGAAAGGCTGTCGGCGATCCGCCGCACCGACCCGAGGAAGCTCGCCTTCTTCACCGGACGCGACCAGTCGCAATCGCTGACCGGCTGGTGGGCGTCGAAATTCGGCACGCCGAACTTCGCCGCGCATGGCGGCTTCTGCTCGGTCAACATGGCCGCTGGCGGGCTCTACACGATCGGCGGCTCGTTCTGGGAATTCGGCGAGCCCGACTGGGACAATACCCGGTACTTCATGCTGTTCGGCGTCGCCGAGGACCATGATTCCAATCCGATCAAGATCGGCCTCGGCAAGCTCAAGGCGCGGGGCGCCAAGGTGGTGTCAATCAATCCGTGCCGCACCGGCTACAACGCCATCGCCGACGACTGGATCGGCATCAGGCCCGGCACGGACGGCCTGTTCGTCCTGGCGCTGGTCCACGAATTGCTGAAGGCCGGTCGCGTCGATCTCGACTACCTGCTGCGCTACACTAATGCTTCCGTGCTTGTCGTGCAGGAGCCTGGCTCCGCCGACGACGGACTGTTCGCCCGCGACGGGGACGGCAGGCCGCTTGCCTGGGACAGGGTAGCACAGACCCCGGTCAAGGCTGACGATCCCGAAGCAAAGCCGGCGCTCACCGGCAGCTATGAGATCGGCGGCCGCCGCTGCGTTCCGGTGTTCCAACTCATCGCCGACCGCTACACGGACGAAGACTATTCGCCCGACGCGGTGTCGGAGCGCTGCGGCGTTTCCGCCGACACGATTCGCCGGATCGCGGCGGAACTGGCGCAT
>JAFKFE010000996.1 GCA_017308345.1 Alphaproteobacteria bacterium
CACCGCCTTCGGCGTGCTCGCCGATGTCGGCTCCGGCTATCCGATGCTCTTGACCGAGATGACGATCCTGACGGCGCTGCGCACGGCTGCCACCTCGGCGGTCGCGGCCAAATATCTGGCGCCCAAGGGCGCGCGCGCCATGGCCATCATCGGCAACGGCGCCCAGTCCGAGTTCCAGGCCATCGCCTTCAAGGCGCTGCTCGGCATCGACCGGCTGCGGCTCTACGACATCGATCGTTCGGCCTCGGAAAAATGCGCCCGCAACCTTGCGGCCAAGGGTTTCGACATCACCATCTGCGCGACCGGCCAGGACGCGGTCGAGGGCGTCGACATCATCACCACCGTGACCGCCGACAAGCAGTACGCCACGATCCTCACCGACAACATGGTCGGCTCCGGCGTCCACATCAACGCGGTCGGCGGCGACTGCCCCGGCAAGACCGAGCTGCACCGCGACATCCTTTTGCGCTCCGACATCTTCGTCGAATTCCCGCCGCAGACGCGCATCGAGGGCGAGATCCAGCAGCTCGACGCGGACCATCCGGTGACCGAGCTGTGGCGGGTGATGACCGGTCAGGCCGAAGGCCGCAAGGCGCCCGAGCAGATCACGCTGTTCGATTCCGTCGGCTTCGCCATCGAGGATTTTTCCGCGCTCCGCTATGTCCGCGACCAGCTCCAGGCCACCGGCCTCTATGAGGAACTCGACCTGCTCGCCGACCCCGACGAGCCGCGCGACCTCTTCGGCATGCTGGAGAGGGCCGCCATGCAGCCGGCGGCTTGAGGCCCTTTCCTTCTCCCCGTTTCACGGGGAGAAGGGGGCTGGCCGCGACCTTGGCGCTTATCCTGCAACGTTGGCGATTGGCGAAAGCGCCGGCGCCAGCGTCGACAATGCCAGCACTACCGCCGCGCCGCGCAGCTCTCCCGCTCGACCAGCACCGGCGCTAGGACCTCGCGCCGCGAGGGCGCGGCGGGCTCGACCAGCCTCTCCAGCAGCAGGCTCACCGCGCGCGTGCCGGTCTTCTCCACCGGCTGCGCGATCGTCGGCAGCGGCGGCCAGGTGGTGACGGCGTAGGGGATGTCGTCGAAGCCGACCATCGAGATGTCGTCGGGCACCCGCAATCCGCGCGAGCGCAGCGCTGTGACCGCGCCCATCGCCATCAGGTCGTTGCAGGCGAACACCGCCGTGACATCCGGCGCCTGCGCCATCAACTGCTCCATCGCCAGGCGGCCGCCGGCGAAATGATAGTCGGAATCGACGATCGAGGCGGCCGGCAGATCGAGGCCTGCTTCGCCGAGCGCGCGGACGAAGCCGCGCAGGCGGGCAGGGCTTGAGCTCGAATCGCGCGGGCCGCCGATGACTCCGATCTTTCTATGCCCTAGCCCGGCCAGATATCGGCCGGCGAGATAGCCGCCATGCTCGTGGTCGACCAGCACCGAATCGACATTGACCGACTGGATCTCGCGGTCGAGCAGCACCGCCGGCACGCTGGGCAGGAGGCGGGCGAAGACCCGCGCATGGTCGGACGAGCCGGCGAAGATCAGCCCGTCGATCTGCTTGGCCATCAGCACCGAGAGATAGCGCTCCTCCTTTTCGGCGTTGCCGTCGGAGTTGCACAGGATCACCGTGTAGCCCGAGACGAAGCCGGCATCCTCGATCTGCCGCGCGACGCTGGCGAAGAACGGGTTGGAATTGTCGGGGAGCAGCAGGCCGATGGTCTTGGTCTCGCCGCGCCGCAGGCTCCGCGCCACCGAGTTCGGGCTGTAGCGCAGCGCCGTGATCGCGGCGCGCACGCGCTCTGCCGTTTCCGGCTCGACATGGCGCGTATGGTTCATCACATGCGAGACGGTTGCGACGGACACCCCCGCATGGCGCGCGACATCGGCAATCGTCGTCATGGTCACTGGTCCCCAGGCAATCCCTGTAGCATGATGCTGAAAAGCGCGAAGCGGGACGGCATCATGCTCTATCTCTTCGACCCGGCCTCTTCCGCAACAACCTCTCCCGGTACGCGTCTAGGGTGACCGCGAGCAGGACGACGGTGGGTTTGAAATTGTCATCGACGCCGGGCAGTTGCGGTCCGCGCGACGGGCAGGCTCCGGCCGCGATGCCGGCGGGTTGGCCCGCCAATGGTGAACCCTTGCCCGTACTTCCTCCCCTCGATACCGGTAATCGGTTGCGTAACCGATTACGCGGCAAATTAGAGCCGGGATCTGGCCGACGTCAATCCCAGGGGAAGAATGCCCCGGGCCGGCGCCGTCACCGCCAGCCGAGCGCCGGCGCGACGTGCTTAAGGATCGCTTCGATGACATGGGCGTTGTAGTCGACGCCGAGCTGATTGGGCACGGTGAGCAGCAGCGTGTCTGCCTCGGCGATAGCATCGTCTTGCCTGAGCTGCTCGACGAGCTTGTCCGGCTCGGCGGCATAGGTGCGGCCGAACACGGCGCGCTTTTCCGGCTCGATATAGCCGAAATGGTCCTCGCCCTCGCTGCCGCCGAAATAGGCGCGGTCCATGTCGTTGACCAAGGCAAAAATGCTGCGGCTGACCGAGACGCGCGGCTCCCTCGTATGGCCGGCTTCCTTCCAGGCGGCGCGGTAGGCTCTTATCTGCTTGGCCTGCTGGACATGCAGCGGCTCACCGCTCTCGTCGAATTTCAGCGTCGAGCTTTGCAGGTTCATGCCGAGCTTGGCCGCCCATACCGCGGTGGCGTCGGTGGCCGCGCCCCACCAGATGCGGTCGCGCAGGCCGGCGGAGAAGGGCTCCAACCGAAGCAGGCCGGGCGGGTTGGGAAACATCGGCCGCGGGTTGGGCTGGGCAAAGCCTTCGCCGCGCAGCAGGTCGAGGAAGATCTCCGAGTGCCGGCGCGCCATGTCTGCGTCGCTCTTGCCCTCTTCCGGCACGTAGCCGAAATAGCGCCAGCCATCGATCACCTGCTCGGGCGAGCCGCGGCTGATGCCCAACTGCAAACGCCCGCCGGCGATGAGGTCCGCGGCGCCCGCGTCCTCGGCCATGTAGAGCGGATTCTCGTAGCGCATGTCGATGACGGCGGTGCCGAGTTCGATGCGCTTGGTCCTGGCGCCTGCGGCGGCAAGCAGGGGAAACGGCGAGGCGAGCTGCCGGGCGAAATGGTGGACGCGGTAATAGGCGCCATCGGCGCCGAGCTCCTCGGCCGCGACCGCGAGGTCGATCGACTGCAGCAGCGCGTCGGCGCCCGAGCGCGTGCCCGATTGCGGCGAGGGCGACCAATGCCCGAAGGACAGAAATCCGATCTTCTTCATGTGCTCCGTTCCAGCTCGTCGCGGTCCCTTGAACCGCTCAAATTCCTTGTTGCTCCCGCAGATAGCCAGGGCGGCGCGGCGATTCAACGGACACTGAATGGATACAGACCGTCAATCATGCCGGCTCAAGCGCCGGCCAGAGCCAGGCGATCACGAAACCCGGTCCTGTCATACGGCTGTAATGAACATTTCGGATCGTCCATGCCGTAGCGGTTGCTACGAACCCTCCTGGCGAATGGCCTGCCGTCATGACATCCGACGACTCCGTAGATCGGCAAAGCGCTTTCGACGATCGTGTCGAGGCGGCGCTGGAAGCTCTGCCGCCGGCAGAGCAGCGCATGGCGCGTTTCTTCGTCGGCCAGAAGCAGGCGGTCCTGCTCGGATCGGCGGCGGAGATCGCGGCCCTTGCCGGCGCGAGCGACGCCACCGTGGTGCGCACGGCGCGCTCGCTCGGTTTCGAGAGCCTGTCGGCCCTGCGCCAAATGCTGCTCGCGGATCTGACCGGAACGGCCTCGCCGGCCGGGCGGCGCGCCCACACCTTGCAGGAGACGGGCGGCGACAGCGCCTCGGCGCTGCGCCATGTCGTCGGCCTGCATGAAAGCGCGCTCGCGGCGCTGAAGCGGCCCGAGATGGA
>JAFKFE010000997.1 GCA_017308345.1 Alphaproteobacteria bacterium
TAATGTGGCGCTCTGCTTCGACGAATACGATGCCGGCCGGCCGCACGTGATGTTCGTCATCCAGCGCGTGCTGGAATCGTCGGGCCGGCTGACGCTGCTCGACCAGAGCCGGGTCATCCGCCCGCATCCGGCCTTCCGGCTGTTCGCCACCGCCAACACGGTGGGCCTGGGCGACACCACCGGCCTCTATCACGGCACGCAGCAGATCAACCAGGCGCAGATGGACCGCTGGTCGATCGTCACCACGCTCAACTACCTGCCGCACGACAATGAGGTGAACATCGTGCTGGCCAAGGCCAAGCACTATCGCGACAACAAGGGCAGGGAGATCGTCAACAAGATGGTGCGCGTCGCCGACATGACGCGCTCGGCCTTCATCAATGGCGACCTGTCGACCGTGATGAGCCCGCGTACCGTCATCACCTGGGCCGAGAACGCCGAGATTTTCGGCGATGTCGGCATGGCGTTCCGGCTGACCTTCCTCAACAAGTGCGACGAACTGGAGCGTTCGGTGGTGGCCGAGTTCTACCAGCGCGCCTTCGGCGAGGATCTGCCGGAGAGCGCCGCCAACGTGGTGCTGGGGTAGGCGCGAGCCGGAAGGCGTTTGCCTTCGAGGCCGATCGCGCAGGGAATGACAGATGGCGGGTCCGGGCGACAACACGCGCAACAAGCCGAAGACGGGTTCTGAAGCCGACAGCTTCAAGCGCGCCGTCACCGTGTGCATGCGCGCCGTGGCCGGCGACAAGGACCTCGAGGTCGGCTTCGCCAAGGACCGGCCGGCGCTGGCGGGAAACCGCGCCCGCCTGCCCGAGCTGCCGAAGAAGGCCACCAGGAACGACATCGCGATCACGCGCGGCATCGGCGATTCCATGGCGCTGAAGCGCGCCTGCCACGATCAGCGAATCCACAACAAGCTGGCGCCGGAAGGCAAGCTCGCGCGGTCTATCTTCGACGCCGTCGAACAGGCTCGCGTCGAGGCGATCGGCAGCCGCGCCATGCAGGGCGTGGCCGACAATATCGGCTCGATGCTCGAGGACAAATACGCAAAGGCCAATCTCGTCGACGTCAGGGACAAGGCCGACGCGCCGCTCGAGGAGGCGATTGCGCTGATCGTGCGCGAGAAACTCACCGGCCGTCCCGTGCCGAAGAGCGCCGAGCGGCTGGTCGATCTCTGGCGGCCTTGGGTCGAGGAGAAGGCGGGCGGCGACCTCGACGGCCTGTCGGCCAAGCTCGAGGACCAGCAGGCCTTTGCCCGCGTGGTGCGCGACATGCTCGTTTCCATGGAGATGGCCGAGGAGCTCGGCGACGACCAGGAAACCGACGATTCGGAGGAAAACGAGGAGAACGAGCAGCAGGGCGAGGAACAGAGCGAGGAAGGCGGCGAGGAGGATTCCGGCTCCGAACAGTCGCAGTCGGAAGATGCCGAAGCCTCCTCCGATGAGGAAGAGTCGGCCGAGACCGAGGCGACCGACGCCACCTCCGACGACCTCTCCGACGAGGATGACGCCGACGCCGAGACGCCGGGCGAGGCCAAGCGCAACGACAACCCGTTCCTCAACCTGCCGAAGGAGATCGACTACAAGGTCTTCACCACCGCCTTCGACGAGACCGTCGGCGCCGAGGACCTGTGCGAGGAGGAGGAACTCGACCGGCTGCGCGCCTTCCTCGACAAGCAGCTCGCCAACCTCTCCGGCGTCGTCGGGCGGCTGGCCAACCGGCTGCAGCGCCGGCTGATGGCGCAGCAGAACCGCTCCTGGGACTTCGACCTGGAGGAAGGCTATCTCGATCCGGCGCGGCTTGTGCGCGTCGTCATCGATCCGATGCAGCCGCTGTCCTTCAAACAGGAGCGCGACACCAAGTTCCGCGACACCGTCGTGTCGCTGGTGCTGGACAATTCGGGCTCGATGCGCGGCCGGCCGATCACCGTCGCTGCGACCTGCGCCGACATCCTGGCGCGCACGCTGGAGCGTTGCGGCGTTTCGGTGGAGATCCTCGGCTTCACCACGCGGGCCTGGAAGGGCGGGCAGGCGCGCGAGAAATGGCTGAAGGATGGCAAGCCGCCGAATCCCGGCCGGCTCAACGACCTGCGCCACATCATCTACAAATCCGCCGATCATCCGTGGCGCCGCGCGCGTCGCAATCTCGGACTGATGATGCGCGAAGGCCTGCTCAAGGAGAATATCGACGGCGAGGCGCTGCTTTGGGCGCATAACCGGCTGATCGGCCGGCCCGAGCAACGCAAGATCCTGATGATGATCTCGGACGGCGCGCCGGTCGACGATTCGACGCTCTCGGTCAATCCCGGCAATTACCTGGAGCGCCATCTGCGCGCGGTCATCGAACTGATCGAGACGCGCTCGCCGGTCGAGCTTCTGGCCATCGGCATCGGCCACGACGTCACACGCTACTATCGCCGCGCCGTCACCATCGTCGACGCCGAGGAACTGGCCGGCGCCATGACCGAGCAACTCGCCTCGCTGTTCGGCGAGGAAAGCGCGCGCGATACGCGGCGAAGCGGCCTGCGGCGCGCCGGATGATCTTTTCGCGGCGGCGTGCGCGGCGGATGCTTTTCGTCGCCTGCATGCTGGCCTGTGTCTCGCCGGCAAGTGCCGCAAAGACGGCACCGGTCGAGACAGCCGAGATTTCGGCGCGGCCTATCAGCCAGTTCCACATCGGCCACGACGAGACGCGGTTCGGACCGTTCGAGTTCGTCGGCGGGCTGGAGATGACCTCGCCGGCGCGCGATTTCGGCGCGATGTCGGCGCTTCGTTTCCTGAAACCGGGCAGTGACTTCATCGGCGTCGCCGACACCGGCTTCTGGTTCTTCGGCACGATCACGCGTGACGCCGACAGGCGCCCGTCCGGCATGAAGAATTTCCGCATGCAGCAGATGGTCGACGCCTCGGGCCGGACGAACGACCGCAAGTGGGAGGTCGATGCGGAGGGGCTTGCCGTCAAGGATGGCGTCGCCACCGTCGGCTTCGAGCGCGACCAGCGCGTGGTCCAGTTCAAGATCGATCCCGACAATATGAAGGCGCCGTTCAAGCGGCTCGATTATCTGGTCCCCGCCCGGGAGTTGCGCCAGAACCGCGGCTTCGAGACCGTCACCCACGCCAACCCTTTTGGGCAGCACGCGGGAAGCCTGGTCGTTGTTTCCGAGAGGAGCCTCGACAAGGCGGGTAACGTCTATGCAGCCGTCATCGAGGGGCCGCATAAGGGCGTCTTCACCGTCAAGCGCAACGGCGATTTCGACATCACCGACGGCGCCTTCCTGCCGGACGGCGACCTGCTGCTGCTGGAGCGCAGTTTTTCGATCGCCCGCGGAGTGAAGATGCGGCTCAGGCGCATCTATGGCGAGAGCGTCGAGAAGGGCGCGGTCGCCGACGGGCCGGTGCTGATGGAGGCCGACATGGGCTACCAGATCGACAATATGGAAGGGCTGGACGTCTGGACCCGCGACGACGGGGCGCTGATGGTGTCGCTGATATCCGACGACAACCATTCGATCCTGCAACGCAACCTCTACCTGGAATTCATCCTGCGTCAGGATTGACCGCTTCGGTTGCCCGCGCAGGGGCGCTACCGGCCGACGTGGCGGACTTCGTTCATCACGAAATTGGCCGCGCGCTTGCTGCGGTTGCGGATCTTGAGCGTCGCGGTGTTGTCCACGAAGTAAGTATGGAGGATGCTGTCGCGGGTGCGGACCTCAGGCCCGACGGTGTCGACCGCGTGCCAGGTGTCGGTGCCGACCGCGAAGGCGTAGCCCGTGTTCGGTGAAAACGACATCCGGTGCGAATTCTCGAAACCACCCCCGCCCGGCTTGCGCTGGGCGAAGCGCGTGCCGATGTGGTTGATGCTGTCGTCCTCCGGCAGGTAGAACTGGACCGTGATGCCCTTCCATTTCGTGTCGG
>JAFKFE010000998.1 GCA_017308345.1 Alphaproteobacteria bacterium
GCTCCGGCTCGTGCCCGAACCATTTGCGCAGTTCGTCGGTCGGCGCGATCTCCTTCAGCCAGAGCGTCAGCTCGGCGTCCTCCTTGCGGACGCCGCGTGGCCAGATACGGTCGACGAGCACCCGCTGGCCGTCTGCCTTGTCGGGCGCTTCATAGGCGCGTTTTACCGCGATGTCGAAGGCCATCACGCCTCCTCACGAGGGAGCTGTCAGGCCCACTCGCCCTTGCGCATCACCGGCACGCGGCTGCCGTCCTTGGCCACGCCGTCGATGTCGATCTTGTCGGAGCCGATCATCCAGTCGATATGGATGAAGCTCTTGTTGCCGCCGCGCGCCGCGATCTCGTCCTGGCTGAGCGAAGCGCCGTTGACGAAGCACTTCGAATAGCACTGCCCAAGCGCGATATGGCAGGCGGCGTTCTCGTCGAACAGCGTGTTGAAGAACAACAGCCCGCTTTTCGAGATCGGCGAGGAATGCGGCACCAGCGCCACTTCGCCCAGACGCCGCGCGCCTTCGTCGGTGTCGAGCACTTTCTTCAGCACGTCCTCGCCCTTCGAGGCCTTGGCCTCGACGATCCGGCCGCCCTCGAAGCGCACCGAGATCTCGTCGATCAGCGTGCCCTGATAGGAGAGCGGCTTGGTCGAGGAGACATGACCCTCGACGCGCCTTGCATGCGGGGTGGTGAAGACTTCCTCGGTCGGGATGTTCGGGTTGCAGGTGACGCCGTTCTTCGCGGTCGACGCGCCGCCCATCCACTCATGACCCTCGGCCAGCCCGACGGTCAGGTCGGTGCCCGGTCCGGTGAAATGCAGGGCGTGGAAATTATGCCCGTTCAGCCATTTCGTGCGCTCGGCCAGCGCGGCGTTGTGCGCCTTCCAGTTGCCGATCGGGTTCTCGACGTCGACCCGCGAGGCCGAGAAGATGGCGTCGGCGAGCTTCACCACCGCGACGTCGTCCGGCTCGCCCGGAAACACTTGTTTTGCCCAGGCAAGGTCAGGATAAGCGACGATGTTCCAGTTGATGTCGAAGCCGGTGATCTTCTCCAGCGCCGGCTGGTAGGCCATCGAGTTCGCCTTGTTGGCGCGCGCCACCTTGGCCGGGTCTTGCGCGGACAGCAGCGACGGGTCCTCGCCGCGCACCGCGAGCCGCGCGGCATTGTTCGAGAAGGCCTTCGCCATGCCTTCATAGAGCCAGCCGGCGGCGCGGTCGAAGCCGGCGTCGGCGCCGTAGCGGAAGCGCGCCAGCGTGATCTCGTCGTCGTTGAAGATCGGCGTCACCAGCCCGGCGCCCGCCTTGTAGGCGTGCTCGACGATCCGGCGCGTCAGCGGCAGCGCCGCGATCGAGGAGGTCAGCACCAGGTCCTGTCCCGGCTGCAGCTGCAGCCCGACCTTGATGGCGACTTCCGCCAGCCTGTCGAGCTTCACCGGGTCGATGCTTGCCGAAACGCCGCGCGAATGTGTGGTCATGATCCTGCCTGCCGTGATGTTGGGGTTCTTACCCCTACATAGACCGGTGTCGCTGGCGTTTCCACCGCGATCGACTGGGCCTGCCTTAAGCAGCGCTGTCCAGCGCCCGGAACTGCGCCATGGTCGCTTCGATCTCCTCGCGGACCCAGGCCTTGAAGTCGCGCACCTTGCGGCTTTCGCTTTTGGCGGCAGAGGTCACCAGCCAGTAGCCCAGCCCGCTCTCGGCCCTGATCCCGAAGGGCGCGACCAGCCTTCCGTCGGCCAGCGCGTCGGCGGTGAGCAATTGCCAGGCCAGCATCACGCCGTGGCCGGCGATCGCCGATTCCAGGCAAAGCATCGGATCGGTGAAGCGCGCGCCCTTCTGGAAGGTGACCGGCTCGACGCCGGCCGCCTCGAACCAGCCGTCCCAGCTGAACATTGCCCGCTCGTCGGTGATCGCGCAGGTCTGCGCCAGGTCGCCGATCGAGTGCAGCCTGGCCGCGATCGAGGGCGCGCAGACCGGAAACACTTCCTGGGCAAGCAGAAGCTCGGCGCGCCCGCCGGGCCATTTGCCGTCGCCAAGGCGGATGGCGATATCGATGTCGGACCGGTCGAGATCGGCGACCCTGGCCGAGGCGTCGATGCGCAAAAGCACGTTCGGATGCCGCGCAAAGTGCCGCGACAGCCTGGGCAGCAGCCATTTCGAGGCGAAGGCCGGCGCCACCGCGACGACCAGCGTGCACTCGTTGGCCTCGTCGGCCAGCGCCACCGCTTGCGCGAGCTCGCGGAAGCCGGCGCCGAGCCGCGCCGTGAAGGTCGCGCCGAATTCCGTCGGCACGAGCCCGCCCGGCGTCCGCTCGAACAGCGCCTGTCCCAGCTGCGTTTCCGTGCGCTTGACCTGCTGGCTGACGGCGCTGACCGAGACGTTGAGCTCGGCGGCCGCTCCCGCCAGCGATCCCAGCCGGGCGACGGTTTCCACGGCGCGCAGGCCGTTGAGATGGACGCGGTTCAGCATAGCCATTCAGTTTTTCTAAAGCGAATGGATCGAAATCTCAATTGAAACCCAACGGGAAAGGGCGGAATTTAACAGGAATAGCCTTGAGCCATGAGATGGTTCGATGAAGATTTTATCTTTGCTGAAAGGACTTTCCGGCGCCGAGGCGAGGCCGCGCGACGACGGCGAGATCGCCCGCTGGGTCACCGATCCGCTGTCGCATCCGGTGCTCGACACCATGTCGGAGCGCGAGCTTGGCGACATGCCCTTCAGGCTGACGGCCCTGCGCACCGCATACGAGACCGCGGGCTCGACTCGTCTCTGAGGCCAACCCGCCCGATGGTGGGCCGCGCTGGCCCAACGCAAGCGCATTGTTTCGCGGACGCACACTCTTATTGTGCGCCGCAATGAACGCCTCGCCATCCCCTTTGCGTCTCGCCCTTGCCGGCATGGTCGCGCTTGCCGTCGCGCAGGGCATAGGCCGCTTTGTCTATACGCCGATCCTGCCCGGCATGATGGAAGGATTGCATCTGACACCGGCCGATGCCGGCTGGATCGCGTCCGCCAACTATCTCGGTTACCTCATCGGCGCGCTTGCCGCGGCCGGCGGCTGGGCGCATGGCCACGAGCGCAGGCTGATGTTCGCGGGCCTCGCGGCCAGCGCCGTGCTCGCGGGTCTCATGGGGCTCAACGAGACGATGGCCGCCTTTCTCGTCATCCGCTTCCTCGCCGGTCTCGCCAGCGCCTTCGTCATGGTGTTCATGGCCTCGATCGTCTTCAGCCATCTGAAGGAGAGCGGCCGCGGCGATTTGCAGGCGCTGCATTTCGGCGGCGTTGGCCTTGGCATAGCAGCGTCCTCCGCGCTGCTCGCGATCCTCGTCTCCGAACATGCCGGCTGGGCCGCGGGCTGGCTCTGGTCCGGAGTGCTTTCGGCGGTCGGACTGTTCATCGTCATGCTGCTCGCCGGATCGGCGACCCCGGCCAACGGTATTGACGGGCGCGAGCCGGCGCTGCCGAAGGACCGGTCCTTGGCCAGGATGATCGTCGCCTACGGGCTGTTCGGCTTCGGCTATGTGGTGACGGCCACTTTCCTGGTCGCCATCGTTCGCCAGGGTGGTGGCGGGCGCGTCTTCGAGGCCGTCGTCTGGATGGTCGCCGGCCTTGCGGGATTTCCCTCGACCTGGTTCTGGCAGCAACTCGCCGCCCGGATCGGGCTCTATGCCGCTTATGCCGCGACCTGCCTGATCGAGGTGGTCGGCGTCGCCGCCAGCGTCGTGGTCAAGGGGGCAGCCGGACCGTTGATCGCCGGCGTCCTGCTCGGCGGCACCTTCATCGCCATCACGGCGCTGGGGATACAGATGGGCAGGCTGCTCGCGCCGCGGGCGCCGCGCCGCATCTTCGCGGTGATGACGGCGGCCTTCGGCCTCGGCCAGATCGCCGGCCCCGTCGCCGCCGGTCTGCTCGCCCAGGCTT
>JAFKFE010000999.1 GCA_017308345.1 Alphaproteobacteria bacterium
CCGGCAGTTCGGGCCGCGCCTTCTTGATGCGCGGCAGCATGTCGAAGGCGTTTTCGTCCGGCATCACCACATCGGTGATCACGAGATCGCCTTCGCCCGCCGCAACCCAACGCCACAGCGTCGAGGCGTTCGAGGTCACACGCACCTCGTGGCCGACCCGCGACAGCGCCTGGTTGAGCACGGTGCGGATGGCCGCATCGTCGTCGGCGACCAGAATATTGCCGCGAACGCTCATTTGCGGTCTCCTTCAGCTTCGTCGCCGACGCCGGGCGAAGTCTCCTTCCAGGCCGGCATCAGGACGCGGAAAGTGGTCCCGCGCGGCGTCGAATCGCATTCGATGATGCCGCCATGCTCTCCGACGATCTTGGCGACCAGGGCCAGCCCGAGGCCCGAACCGTTCGGCTTGGTGGTGATGAACGGGTCGAACAGGATCGGCAGGATGTCCTCGGAAACGCCTGGGCCGTTGTCATGCACGCAGAATTCCAGCGGCAGCGAGACACGGTCCTGCGTCCCCGGCACGGAGACGCGGATGCCCGGACGGAAGGCCGTCGAGAGCACGATCTCGCCCTGCGGGTCCGATCCGATCGCCTCGGCGGCGTTCTTGACCAGGTTGAGGAACACCTGGATCAGCTGGTCACGGTTGGCGAAGACTGGAGGCAATGATGGATCATATTCCTCCAAGATCTTGATCCGCTTGGCAAAACCGTTCTTGGCGATTGCCTTGACATGGTCGAGCACGACATGGATGTTGACGGGGAAACGCTCGATCGGCCGCTCGTCGGAAAACACCTCCATGCGGTCGACCAGCGACACGATCCGATCGGTCTCGTCGGTGATCAGGCGGGTCAGCGCGCGGTCTTCGTCGGAAGCGGAAAGCTCAAGCAACTGAGCGGCGCCGCGGATTCCGGAGAGCGGGTTCTTGATCTCGTGCGCCAGCATGGCGGCAAGACCGGTGACGGATCGCGCCGCCCCGCGGTGCGTCATCTGGCGATCGATCTTGTCGGCCATCGAACGTTCCTGGAACATGACGACGACGGAGCCCGGAAACTCTGGCACCGGCGCGACGTAGAGATCGACCATCTTCTCGATGCCCAGGCGCGGCGACGACACGTCGACGCGGTATTCGTTGACCGGCGCGCGGCGCTCGCGCACCTGGTCGACCAGCGTCAGCAGCGGGCTGCCGAACGGCACCAGCTTGGCTAGCGTGTTGCGGGCCAGCATGGTCGCGCTCGACCGGAAGAAGTCCTCGGCGTCCGCATTGGCGAAAGTGATGAAGCCGTCGGGGTCGACCATGATCACCGGGCGACGGATGGTGTTGAGCACGATATTGGCGGCATCCGCCATGTCGGTCTGCCGTGTTACATTGGCCTTCATGCCGCGCTCCGCAGGTTGATCGATGGCGAGCTGTCGACGAACGCGCGTCGCAATTCGGCAATGACATCATCCGGCTCGAAGGACGTGAGAATGCGCTTGCGCCGGTCGGCGCGGACGTCAGGCGTACGACGGTCGAGATACCAGCCGAGATGCTTACGCGCCTGGCGCAGGCCGCTTTCAACGCCATAGAGCGCAAGCATGTCTTCGTAATGCGCGACGACGTAATCGGTTAACTCTTGCGGCGTTTGTGGAGTGCCTTGTGTGTTCGCACCGGCCGCGGCCGCCGCGATGGCGCCCGCGATCCACGGCGCGCCGTAATGCGCGCGGCCGATCATCACCGCGTCGGCGCCGGACTGTTCGAGGATCGTCGCGGCTTCTTCCGCCGAACCGACGTCGCCATTGGCCACCACCGGTATCGACACCGCGTCCTTGACGCGCGCGATCGCGCGCCAATCCGCCCTGCCCTGGTAGAACTGGCAGCGCGTACGGCCATGCACGGTCACCATCCTGACGCCGGCCTGCTCGGCGCGGCGCGCCAGCATCGGCGCGTTGAGAGCGTCTTCATCCCAGCCGAGCCGCATCTTGACCGTGACCGGCACCGAAACCGCGCCCACCACCGCCTCGATCAGCGACAGGGCATGATCGAGATCGCGCATCAGCGCCGAGCCAGCATAGCCCCCGGTCACCTTCTTGGCCGGACAACCCATATTGATGTCGATGATGTCGGCGCCCTCGCCCGCCGCTATGCGCGCGCCCTCGCCCATATGTGCGGCCTCGCGGCCGGCCAACTGAACCATATGTACGGGCAGGCCGGAATGACGTATACGCAGGTCGCAGCCCGCCCTGCCCTTGGCCAGTTCGCCGCTCGCCACCATTTCCGACACGACCAGCCCCGCGCCATGCGCATGGGCGCGCCGCCGGAACGGCTCGTCGGTAATGCCCGACATCGGCGCGAGGAAAACGCGATTGCGGATTCTCACGCCGCCGATATCGAGTGGCGATGCCAATGTCATCAGTTCAGCCATGCACAAAAACCAAGCATGTTCGATCTTTGCACATTCTCTAGCCAGAAGTATGGCGCTGTGCAACGCGCAATGACGTCACATTGGGGCGCATTTTGGAAAATGCTGGCCTTCGGCCGTCACCGCGACTAGGACCGATCGGAATGAGCGAGGCAAGCGAAAAGCAAGCGGCGAAAGCGAGCGGCGGGATCGGGGTGGTGATCGTCGCCGCCGGCCGCGGAGCGCGCGCCGGACAGGCCGACGGTCCGAAGCAATATCAGCGCATCGGCGGCCGCGCCGTCATAGCCCATACGCTGGATATCTTTCTCTCCCATCCGATGATCGGCCCCGTGGTGGTGGCCATCCATGCCGACGATGCCGAGCTTTTGCAGCGCGCCGCGGGGGTGCACGCCGAACGTCTCATCACCGTGATCGGCGGCCCGTCGCGCCAGGCCTCCGTCCGGCTCGGCCTGCTGGCGCTGAGGGACCAGGCGCCCGAAAAGGTGCTTGTGCATGACGCCGTGCGCCCGTTCGTCGACGCCGGGCTGATCGACCGCACCATCGAGGCGATCGGCGAGCGCCACGGCGCGCTGCCGGCGCTCCCCGTCGCCGATACGCTGAAGCGGGAATCGGCCACCGGCATGATCGACGAGACGGTATCGAGAGCCGGCCTTCATGCGGCGCAGACGCCGCAGGGTTTTCCGTTCTGGCCGCTGCTCGCCGCGCATGAGAAGGCGCATCATCTGGGCAAGACGGAATTCACCGACGACGCGGCGATCGCCGAATGGGCTCAGATACCGGTCAAGATCGTTCCTGGATCGCCGGACAACGTCAAACTCACCTGGGCAAGGGACATTGCATTGGCCGACCAGCGGCTCTCGAGCGCGCAGCAGCGCTTCCCGGACATACGCACCGGCAATGGCTACGACGTGCATGCGTTCGAGCCGGGTGACCATGTGACGCTCTGCGGCGTCGCCATTCCCTACGAGAGGAAACTCTCCGGTCACTCCGACGCCGATGTCGGGTTGCATGCGCTGACCGATGCGCTGCTCGCCACCTGCGGCGCCGGCGACATCGGCACCCATTTCCCGCCATCGGACCCGCAATGGAAGGGCGCGGCCTCGAAGATCTTCGTCGAACACGCAGCAAAGCTGGTGCGCGAGCGTGGCGGCCGCATCGCCAATGCCGACATCACGCTGATCTGCGAGGCACCGCGAGTCGGCCCGCATCGGGCTGCGATGACGGAGGCGCTCTCGGCTATGCTCGGCATTGCGCCGGAGCGCATTTCGATCAAGGCCACGACCAATGAGAAGCTGGGCTTTGTCGGGCGCGGCGAAGGCATCGCCGCGATCGCCACCGCCAGCGTCGTCTATCCTGGAGAGGTGCCGGCATGAGACTTCCTGTGTCAACCTGTTGTGAGCAAGGCGATTGCGGCGGGGTGTTTTTTGGGGTCGTAAGGTGTGCCGTCTTGCCATGCACGCCAAAGGATTCTGAGCCATGCCCTGGCCAGGATGCGCACGGCGTGAGGGTGCCTG
>JAFKFE010001000.1 GCA_017308345.1 Alphaproteobacteria bacterium
GGATCGCCGAGACGCTTGAGCGCCGGGCCGAACCCTCGACGCTGTGGCCGGAGGTGCGCTCGATCATCGTGCTGGCCATGAATTACGGCCCGGATCATGACCCGCGCGATATCCTGGAAAAGCGCGACTGCGGCGCGATCTCGGTCTATGCGCAAAACCGCGACTATCACGACGTGATGAAGGGCCGGCTGAAGGAGATCGCCGGCAAGATCGTGGCGAAGGCGGGCGGCGACGTGAAAGTGTTCGTCGATACCGCGCCTGTCATGGAGAAGCCGCTGGCGGAAGCGGCCGGGCTTGGCTGGCAGGGCAAGCACACCAACCTGGTCAGCCGCGCGCATGGCTCGTGGCTGTTCCTCGGCACGATCTTCACCACGGCCGAGCTTGAGCCGAACCAGGCCGAAATCGACCATTGCGGCTCCTGCCGCGCCTGCCTCGACGCCTGCCCGACGGACGCTTTCCCCGCGCCCTACCGGCTCGACGCGCGGCGCTGCATCTCCTACCTGACCATCGAGAACAAGGGGCCGATCCCGCGCGAATTCCGCGACAAGATCGGCAACCGCATCTATGGCTGCGACGACTGCCTGGCCGCCTGTCCGTGGAACAAGTTCGCGAGCGCGGCTTCGGAGGCCAAACTTGCCGCGCGCGCCGATCTGCGCGAGCCGAAGCTTTCGGACCTGCTTGCGCTCGATGATCCGGCATTTCGCGCTTTCTTCTCCGGCTCGCCGGTCAAGCGCATCGGCCGTGACCGTTTCATCCGCAACGTACTGATCGCCGCCGGGAATTCGGACGACGCCTCGCTGGCGCCGATCGTGCGCGGCCTGCTCGGCGACGCCTCGCCGCTGGTGCGGGGTGCGGCAATCTGGGCCCTGTCGCGGCTGCTCCGCGATCGCGAATTTGGCGAGCTTGCCGCCACGGCTTCGAAGACAGAGACCGATGCGACGGTCCGCGAGGAATGGCTGGCGGCCTTGGCCAAGCCCGTGACGACCGATTGATGGGGGTTCATCGATGAGCGAAAGACGCTTCTTCATCTTCGGCGCCGGCTATTCCGGCAAGGCTTTCGCGCGAGCCAATGCGCAACGCGCGCCGGTCTCCGGCACGACCCGGGCGCCGGAAAAATTCGAGGCGCTGCGATCGGCCGGCATCGAGCCGCTGCAATTCGACGGCGCGCTGTCGCCCGAGCTGAGCGATACGCTGGCAAAGACCACGCATCTCATCGTCTCGGTCGCTCCCGACGAGGCCGGCGATCCGGTGCTCAACGCCGCCGGCGAAACGATCCGGGCAAACATGCCGGTACTGGAGTGGATCTCCTATCTCTCCACAGTCGGCGTCTATGGCGACCACGGAGGCGCATGGGTGGACGAAACCAGCGACTGCCGGCCCGTGTCGAAGCGCTCGGTGATGCGGGTGGCGGCCGAACAGGAATGGCTGAGGCTTGGCCGCGAGATCGGCAAGCCGGTGGCGATCCTGCGGCTTTCCGGCATCTACGGGCCAGGCCGCAACGCGCTGGCCAATCTCGAGGACGGCACGGCGCGGCGGCTGGTCAAGCCCGGCCAGGTGTTCAACCGCATCCATTGCGACGACATTGCAGGCGCGCTCCGGCTTCTCGCCGAAAGCAATCTCGGCGGCATCTTCAACGTTACCGACGACGAGCCGGCGCCGCCGCAGGATGTCGTGGCTTACGCCGCCGGGCTCATGGGCATCGAGCCGCCACCCGAAATTCCCTTCGAAACCGCCCAACTTTCGCCCATGGCGCGGTCTTTCTATGGCGAGAACAAGCGCGTGGCCAACAAGGCGATCAAGGCGGCCGGCTATCGCTTCCGGTTCCCGAACTACCGGGTGGCGCTGGAGCGGATGTGGGCCGAGGGCAACTGGCGGGACGGAGCGCCGCGCAGCCCGATCAGAGGATGACGCCGAGAAGGGTCAAGCAGGCCCCGAGGCCGAGTGATCGATGCGCGGGCCGCGACGTGTTATGATTCGCGCCTGACCAAGGTCGCCCGAGGACGTGCTCGAACGAGAGACTGGAGAGGGATCCGGCCTGATGAACTTGCGATCGCTGCCCGACAGGAAGCCGTTCCTGACCGCCGCGCTTGCGCTGGTGGCTTTAACCGCGCTGGCGGCGGCGGCGATTTCAGCCGAACCGCGCGCCAAGGACCTGTTCGGCGCCAAGAGACTGCCGGCGGTGGCGCCCGCGCAATCCTTCGGCTTCTACTCCAAGGGCTGCTTCGCCGGCGGCGTCGCCCTGCCGATGGACGGGCCGAGCTGGGAAGTGATGCGCCCCTCGCGCAACCGCCGCTGGGGCCATCCGGCCATGATTGCGCTGATCGAAAAGCTTTCACGCGATGCCCAGGCGGATGGCTGGCCGGGGCTTCTGGTCGGCGACGTCTCGCAGCCGCGCGGCGGGCCGATGACGACCGGCCATGCCTCGCATCAGATCGGGCTGGACGCCGACATCTGGCTGACTCGATGAGCGCCACGCTGATGGTCGACGAAAAGACGCATCTGGTGAAGGATGCGCTGTGGACGCCGGCGCACACAAGGCTGCTCAAGCGCGCGGCGAGCTATCCGGAAGTCGAGCGCATCCTGGTCAATCCGGGCATCAAGAAGAAACTTTGCGACACCGTCACCGGCGACCGTTCCTGGCTGCGCAAGATCCGGCCGTTCTGGGGCCATGACTATCACTTCCACATGCGCATCGGCTGCCAGCCGGGCTCGCCAGGCTGCAAGGGGCAGGAGGCGACGCCCGCGGACGACGGCTGCGGCAAGCCGCTGGCTTGGTGGTTCACCGAGGAGCCGTGGCGGCCGAACAAGAATCCCGACGCGCCGAAGGCCCGCAACCTAATGACGATGCCCAATCTGCCGAGACAGTGCCAGGCGGTGCTGGCCGCCTCGGATGCGCCGTCGCTGGCGGCCGTGACCTTCCAGGGCGGCAGCGCCGCCGCTGTCGCCGTGGCCGAGCCGCAGCAAGCCGAGCCGGCGGAAACGATCTCCAGCGACAACGCCTCGATGCCGGCGGAGGCGAGCGCCTTCGCGCCGACGCCGAAGATCGGCGTTCCGGTGCCTCGGCCACGGCCGGGGAACTGACGCGCAAGCGGGCTTCCCCTTTCCGGGGCCATGCGCTAGTCAATCGATTGAAACGGGACGATTGAACCGGCGCAGCGGCGCCGCAACGAGGACGATCAAGAGCATGTCGGGCGAGAACGAGACGGGGCTGCGGTTTCCGGTCCTGATCGGCGATATTGGCGGCACCAATGCGCGCTTCTCGATCGTGCGCGACGCCAATTCGGAAGCGACCGAGCCGCAGATCGTCCAGACCGCCAATTTCGCCACCATCGACGAGGCGATCCGGGCGGCGGTGCTCGACCGCGCGTCCATCCAGCCGAATTCGACGGTGCTGGCGGTGGCCGGTCCGGTCGACGGCGACGAGATCCGCCTCACCAATTGCCCCTGGGTGGTCAAGCCGCGCCAGATGTTCGCCAATCTGGGCCTGAGCGAAGTCGTGGTGCTCAACGATTTCGAGGCGCAGGCGCTGGCGGTGGTGGCGCTGGGCGAGGAGCATATGGAAAAGATCGGCGGCGGCACGCCGGAGCCCAATGCGGGGCGCGTCGTGCTCGGTCCCGGAACCGGGCTCGGCGTCGCCGGGCTGATCCACGCGCTCGATCGCTGGATTCCGGTGCCGGGCGAGGGCGGGCATATGGATATCGGCCCGCGCACACCGCGCGATTTCGAGGTGTTCCCGCATATCGAGAAGCTGGAAGGCCGCATCTCCGGCGAGCAGATCCTGTGCGGGCGCGGGCTGGTCAATGTCTATCGCGCCGTGGCCAAAACCGATGGCAGGCCGGCGCCCTTCACCACGCCGGCCGAGGTCACCGCGGCGGCGCTTGCGAAATCCGACCCGGTGGCCGAAGAGGCGCTGGCGCTGTTCGTCACCTGCCTCGGCCGCACCGCGGGCGACCTGGCGCTGGTGTTCATGAGCCGGGGTGGCGTTTTCCTGACCGGCGGCATCGCGCAGAAGATCGTGCCGGCGCTGAAGGCCGGCAATTTCCGCGCCGCCTTCGAGGACAAGGCGCCGCACAGCGCGCTGATGCGCGAAATGCCGGTCTATGTCATCACCCATCCGCTGGCGGCGCTGCTTGGGCTCGCCGCCTACGCCAGGACGCCTTCGCTGTTCGGCGTGCAGACCGCGGGGCGCCACTGGCAGGCGTGACCTTGCCCGGTTTCTCGATGGCGATCGGCCGCCGCGACGAAGTTTCGCCATAGGCAAGCTGTAGCCGGGGCTATCCCTTTGTTTTGACGCAATTCCAAACGGAAAACCGCTCACACTTTTCCTGTAATTGCTCTAAGAGGATGCCGGAATGCGGCCCATCCGACACGCGGAAAACCACGAAGCGCCCCTGATTTGACTGTCCAAACCTCCCTCAAACTGAAGATTCAGCCCACCGAGGTCAGCGCGGTGCTCCGCCGCATCCTGGCCGAAAACGGCAAGGAATACCGCTGGACCTATGTCGTTGCCGTCGCCTGCCTGCTGATCGTTTCCGGCACCACCGCCTTCACGGCGTGGATCATGGCACCGATGATCAACCAGATCTTCTACGAACGGCGCAGCGACATGATCGTGTGGATCTGCGCGGGTTTCATGGGTGCCTCCGTGCTGCGCGGCTTCGCCGGCTACGGCCAGGCCGTGGCGCTGGCCAGGATCGGCAACAACCTGGTCGCCCGCTACCAGAAGCGCAGCTTCGACCATCTGATGAAACTCGGCGTCAACTTCTTCAACGAGACGCGCTCCGGCCGGCTGGCGGCGCAGGTCAACGAGAATGTCGGCGGCATCCGCGATCTCTTGTCGCTGACGCTGACCTCGATCAGCCGCGACGCGGTCTCGCTCATCGCCCTCGTCGGCGTGATGATCTACCAGGATCCGGTGTTGTCGCTCAGCTCGCTGCTGATCGGGCCGCCGTTGATCTGGGCCGTCGTCTACATCACCCGACGCCTGCGCAAGATCAACCGGGAATCCGTGCTGATCAACTCGCGGCTGAACGGGTCAGTGCAGGAGGCCACGCAAGGCATCGCCATCGTCAAGGCCTTCACCCTGGAGGACGAGCTGGCGCGCCGCATCGGCATCATGGCCGACACGGCCGAGCAGCGTAACAACAAGATCGCCCGCGGCGCGGAGCGGCTGTCGCCGATCTCCGAGATGCTGGGCGGCCTCGCCATCACCGCCGTCCTTGCCTATTCCGGTTATCGGGCACTGGTGCTTGGGCAGCCGCCGGGCGCGGTGTTTTCCTTCATCACCGCGCTGATCCTGGCCTACGACCCGGCAAGGCGGCTGGCCCGCACGCAGGTCGGCATGGAACGCGCCCTGGTCAATGCGCGCATGATCTACGAATTGCTCGACCTCGAGCCCAAGCAGGGCGACGCCCCCGATGCCATCGAGGCGAAGGTCACCACCGGCGAGGTGCGCTTCGACAATGTGACCTTCGGCTACAACGCCGACACGCCGGTGCTGAGGGATTTGAGCTTTACCGCCGCGGCCGGCAAGGTGACGGCGATCGTCGGCGCATCGGGCGCCGGCAAGTCGACGATAGTGGCGCTGCTGCAGCGCTTCTACGACGTCGACAAGGGCTCGATCGAGGTCGACGGCCAGGATATCGCCAAGGTGACCAAGCATTCGCTGCGCCAATCGATCGCCTATGTGGCGCAGGCGCCGTATCTGTTCGAAGGCACGATCCGCGACAACATCCGCTACGGCCGGCTCTCGTCCACCGATGCCGAGATCGAGCAGGCGGCGAAACTGGCCGCCGCCGACGAGTTCATCCGCCAGCAGCCGCAAGGCTACGACACGCCTGTCGGCGAAGGCGGCTCGACGCTGTCGGGCGGCCAGCGCCAGCGCGTGTCGATTGCCCGCGCCATCGTGCGCCAGGCGCCGATCCTCTTGCTCGACGAGGCGACCTCGGCGCTCGACAACGAGGCGGAGGCGCGCGTCCAGGAAGCGCTCGCCCATGTCATGGAAGGGCGCACCACCATCGTGATCGCGCACCGGCTGTCGACAGTGGTCAATGCCGACCACATCATCGTGCTGGAGGAGGGACGGCTGGTCGAGGAAGGCACGCATGCGACGCTGATGGCCGATCCGCACAGCATCTATGCCCGTTTCCACCGGATCCAGGGCCAGAAGGGGCTGGGGCTTGTCGACGACGTCAAGGCAAGCCAGACTTCGGGCCAAACTCCCGCGCCGCGCGGCCGCGCCAGGAAGACCGTCAGGAGAAGCGCATGAGCGAAACCGGCGATATGGGCCTGGTCGTGGTGGGCGATGCTGAGCCGCGCGACGGC
>JAFKFE010001001.1 GCA_017308345.1 Alphaproteobacteria bacterium
TGGCCGCTACCATCGGGTTTGTCGGACAGTGCAAGGAGGTAGGGCTTCCTGGGATCGAGACCGGCGACGGCAGCCTGCAGAACCTGCGTCAGCCCTTGATTGAAGAGCGTGACGCTCGTCGATTGCTTCTTACCCTCGTCTCCCTTGGCGGCAAGCTTCAGGTGGGCGGCGTCTCCCGCGGCGCCGAGCGGTACGAGGTTCTGCGTGCCGCTGCCGTCGGGAACGGCGTTCGGGACGTAGGCGACAGCCTGCGGCGCCTGGCCGATCGGGATGTTGGCGATGACCTTGTTGGTCAGCGTATCGATGACGGCGAACTGGTCGGCATTCTCAAGCCCGACATAGACCCGCGTGCCATCGCCCGAGGGCCAGATGCCGTGCGGCAGATTACCGACCGGGATGGTGGCTACCTGTTCGAAATTGTCGGTGCGAAATACCTTCACTTCGTTCAAGCCGCCCACCGTCACATAAGCGAAGCTGCCGTTCTTGTTGACGACGAGGTTCACGTGGTTGGTGATTGGTCCGGTATCGAGGGTCTTGATCAGGTCAAAGGGTGCTTCGGCATTGAAAACCTGCGTCTTGCCGACATCCTTCAGCGTGAACCAAACCTGCTTGCCATCGGCGGAAGCGGCAATGTTCGGGCAAAAGGGGCTTGCCTGCTTCACATGGCCGACGATCTGGTGGTCGGCGACGGTAACGACCGCGACATCCGGATTGAAGGATGAACAGATATAGCCGAATTTGCCGTCCGGCGAGAAGATCTGCATGCCGGGACCAGGCGCGACCTTGATACGGGTCCTCTCTTCGAACGTGTTTGCGTCGATGACGGAGACATAGTCCTCGCCGCGCACCGTCACCCAGACTTCCTTGCCGTCCGGCGTGAAGAAGGCTTCGTGCGGAGACCGGCCGACATAGGTCGTGTGCTTCACCGCATTGGTCGCGGTATCGATGAAGGTCACCGAATTGGAACCGATCGAGACGACGGCGAGCGTCTTGTGGTCGGGCGAAAATCCCATGCCATGGACGAGGACCTGTCCCTTGTAGAGCGGGCTCAAGTTGCCAGGCTGCGGATCGCCGAGCTTGATGACGCCGAGCAGCTTGTCGTCGACCGGGTCGGAGACTGAAACGGTGTTGGAGAATTGCTCCGCGGCATAGATACGATCCTTATGGCTGATCGGAATGTCCGGCGCGGAGGCCAGCCCCGGCGCCTGGCCGGCAAGGGCTGCCATGGGAGCAAGCACCGTGCCTGCCACAAGAGCAAGGATCTTCGGATTGGTTCTCATATCTCGGTCCTTTCAGTTGGCCGGTTTCATCATCATCTGCATGGCCGGAACCTTGGATGATGTCTCTTTGTCAGAGCTGTGTGCTGCCGTCGCCGCGTTCGGATCGACCTGTGTCGGTACGGCGTCGGGGGCGGGAAGCGGATCGCCGAGCGCCATGCGCATGGCGGCGATTTCCTGTTGCTGGTCGACGATGATTTCCTGCGCGAGGCGCTTCAACTGCTCGTTATCGCCGTAGCGCAGATAGGCGACCGCCATGTCGATCGCCCCCTGGTGATGCGGGATCATCATCTCGACGAAATCGCGATTGACATCGCCCGTCGGCTTGACGGCCATGTCGTTCATCATCTTCACCATCGCAGCGTCGTTTTCCCGCAGGAACGGTGCTTCGTCCGTCGTGCCGGAAACCGCTTCATCGCGATGGGCCGGCGTATCCTGGGCAAAGGCCGATACGGAAACGACGGCGAGGAGGGATGTGGTGACCAGAATGCGGGTGCTGCGAAAGAATGTGGTCATGGATGTCTCCTGAACTTTCTCGAAGAGTCAGGAGGTAGACATCGCAGTCCGTCGATTATTCCCGACGCGTCAGATTTTTTTGAGAAAGCAAGCCGCGGCCATCGGACAAGGCGTGGCGATAGCCAATCGGCTGCCTTCCATCAATTGCGAGGCATGCGGGCTCTCGCAGAGCCGATGCGGCCGAAAAACCAATCCTGAGCGCGGCGTGGATCTAGACTAGATGAGGTCCGCCCGCGACGCGGTTCCTTCTCCAGAAGTCCCCAATTGTGAGGCGGCCGAGAATTGGCGATGACAATGGCCGTGGCAGGCCAGCGGAAGACGATCGTTGCAAGAGATATCGAGTTGCTCGCAAGGGGACCTGGCATCAGTCGTCGCCCGGCGTCGTCTTTGAAGAAGCCGAACGGCAGGTGAATGTCGCGGTCGGTGTCGGACCAGCGGGCCTCCAGCTGGACGACCGACAGGCTCGGATCCGCGCTCGGCCCCGGGGCGAGCACGCAGCCGGCCGAACCGCCGCCGGTGATGATATAGTCAGCCACTCGTGCTCCCTGCCGGTAAATCCGGCGCCATCCTTGCGCGCGATCTCAAGTCGCTTGTGCCGCGTCGAGAGAACGGGTATGGTTGCCGTGTTGAAGGGTTGTCGTACAAGTGGAGGAGCTTGGCGAGCCGTCAACCGGAGGGTCCGGCCGCGCTCCCCGCGCAAGCGCCGGGCGGGAACAGGTTTCAATCGGGAGGATCAAAATGAAGGATAGCAAGGCTCTTACGTTTTCCGGCTCGGTCAGCCGCCGGACACTGATGGTGGGCGCCGCCGCCGGAGCGGCGACGCTGGCCATGCCGAAAGTGCTGCGCGCGGCCGACAAGCCGACGCTGGTGACGTCGATCCGCTCCTTGTCCAACCCCTACCACGCGGTGTGGAAGACGGGCGCCGAGGCTTATGCCAAATGGGCCGGGTTGGAGCACGTCACGCTGGTCTCGGAAGGCAACAGCGAGAAGGGCATTGCCGACATCAAGGCGATGCTGGCCAAGACCAATGGCAACATGGTGCTGAACTCCGATCCGAACGACACGCCCGACGCGCGCCCGATCGTCGAGGCCTGCGCCAAGGCCGGCGCCTATGTGGTGACGCAGTGGAACAAGCCGGGCGACCTGCATCCGAAGGACTTCAACCCGAACTATGTCTCGCATATCGAATTCGACGGCATCGCCAGCGGCAAGACCATCGCCGAGATCCTGTTCAAGGCGATCGGCGGCAAGGGCGGCATCGTCGCGCTCGGCGGGCTGATCTCGACCACGGCGGCGATCGAGCGCAAGAAGGGCCTCGACGCGGCGCTTGCCGCCAACCCCGACATCAAGCTGCTCGACTTCCAGGTCGCCAACTGGAAATCGACCGAAGCCTTCGACCTGATGGGCAACCTGCTCACCCGCTTCGGCGACGACATCAAGGGCATCTGGGCCGCCAATGACGACATGGGCTCCGGAGCGCTGGAAGCGCTGCGCGCCGAGAACCTCGCCGGCAAGGTGCCGATCGTCGGCGTCGACGGCATCAAGACGGCGGTCGACGCGGTGCGCAGCGGCGAGTTCGCCTGCACCGTCACCTCGGATCCGTTCTGGCAGGGCGGCATGGGGCTCGCCATCGGCTACAACGCCAAGATCGGCAAGTTCGACCCGGCCAAGGAGCCGCCGGAGCACCGCGAATTCTACGGCAAGGCGGTGCTGATCTCGCACGACAATGTCGAGGAATATTACAAGACCAATGTCGAGTCGAAGCCCGAGATGGATTGGAACGATCTGTGGGGTCGGGTGACCGGAGCGATCCGCGCCTGAGCGCCGGGCGGGCTGCTGCTCGCTGGCGGCCCGCCTCCTCCCGCGGCCGTCGGCCTGCTCAAGCGGCGGCTGTTATCAGCAGATGGGAAGCGGTTTCTTGACAATCCATACAGAACCCATGAAGTCCGTTTCGGACATCGAGCGGACGACGCTTATGACATTCCTCCCCGGCCGCATCGCCACCATGCTGGGCGGCAAGCGCTGGCGCAGCCTGGCGCCGCTGGCGGTGCTGGCGGTGCTGTGCGCGTTGATCACCATCGCCAATCCCAACTTCATCGAGCTGCGCAACCTGGCGGCCGTGCCGCTGACGCTGGCGATGGGGCTGACCTTCATCATCCTGATGGGCAGCATCGACCTCTCGGTCGAAGGCACGCTGTCGGTGGCGGCGATGGTGGTGGTGCTGCTCGCCGCCAATGACAGCAATGGCAATGATTATGGCTGGTGGGCGGTGCTGGCGGCGATCGCCTCGGGCACGGTCATGGGCCTCATCAGCGGCCTGGTGCAGACGATGCTGCGCATCCCGTCCTTCATGGCGACGCTCGGCATGTGGTTCATCGGGCTCGGCCTGTCGGTCTATATGCTGGGCGGCTCGGCCATCCGGCTGAACGACGCCTCGATCCGCGATCTCGCCCTGCACCGCTTCCTCGGACTGCCGCTGGCGGTCTGGGTCGCGCTCGGCGCGTTCGTGTTCGCCGCCATCATTCAGTATCACACCAGGCTCGGCCGCCACATATTGGCGATCGGCGGCGATGAGGACGTGACCAAGCTCTCCGGCGTCAATGTCACGCGCGTGCGCATCGCCGCCTTCGCGCTGGCCGGCTTCTTCTTCGGCATCGCCGGCGTGCTTGCCGCGGCCCAGCTCGGCCAGTCGCATGCCGTCATCGGCGACGGCAGGCTGTTCGCGGCCGTCACCGCCGTGGTCGTCGGCGGCACGGCGCTGACCGGTGGCGAAGGCGGCGTGGTCAACACGCTGATCGGCGTGCTGATCGTCACGGTTCTCGCCAACGGCATGATCCTGCTCGGCATCTCGCCCTACATCCAGCAGACGGTGCAGGGCCTGATGATCATCGCGGCGGTGGCGCTGTCGCTCGACCGCGTCCGATTGAAGATCGTGAAGTGAGCGCCATGCTGCGGGCAACCGGCATCGTCAAGAATTTCCCCGGCGTCCACGCCTTGCGCGACGTC
>JAFKFE010001002.1 GCA_017308345.1 Alphaproteobacteria bacterium
AGCCCGCGCCCCTCCAGCGCCTTCAGCGCATCGCGCAGGATCGGCCGCGACACGTCTAACTGGCGCGCCAGCTCGCGCTCGCCGGGCAGCCGGTCGCCGGTGCGCAGCACGCCTTCGAGGATCAGGCTCTCGATCTGCTGCACCACCTCGTCGGCGGTGCGCGAATGCTCGATCCTGGAGAAAATGTCGCTCAAGGGAGACGCCTGGAGAACGGAACGGATGTCGTCCAGATTAAAGCGTCTGTCGCCAACTGGTCAAATTATTTATCCAATTCGCCAAATCCGGTCGGATCGCTTGCCGCGCCCGGCCATCGCCGGATGCTAATATTCGCTGTTTACGGGTCTCGCCGATTGCCGCAAGACGACCGGATTGCACCAAGGGTCGAGAACAGGGGGACCAGCCGTGTCCGACGAGATGTCCAGTCTCGAATTCCAGCCGCGCGCCCAAGGCAGCGTGATGGGCTTTCCGGCGCATGAGGGCCGGCCCGGCGCGATAGGCGAGGTCCATGCCCGTCCGCACCCGCTGATCGAAAAGCCGCGCGTGCTGATCCAGCTTTCCTTCATGACCGAGGGCGGCGCCGCGGTCGACCATGCCGTGCTCTCGGAACTGTCGCGGCGGCTGGGCATCGCCGCGCCCGAGCGCTACGCGCGCCACCATGCCATGAAATGGGGCAAAGGCACGCTGCGCTGGGAGCGGCACACGGAATTCTCGACCTATCTCTGGGAAGGCCCGCTGGCCGAGAATGGCCGGGGCCAGGAGGATTCGCCCTTCGGCAACGGCTTCTCACCTCCGGGCACGGTGATTTCCGGCATCCGCCTCGAAATCCGCAAATGGACACAGGCGAGCGAGAAGCTGATCGCGGGCTTCGATCCGACCAGTCTGTGCTATTCGCTGGTCGAGCGGGGCGCCGCCGCCATCATCACCGATTTCCGTCAGGACGGCGACGGCCTGACCCGGATGCTGGTGCTCGATCGCGGCCTGACGCCGGCCAGCACCGGCGCCTTGTCGCAGCGGCTGATCGACATCGAAACCTATCGCACGCTCGCCATGCTCGGCCTGCCGCTGGCGTTGACGCTGTCCGTCCGCGCCCGCCGCATCGAGGACCGCCTGGCGCAGACCACGCTGGAAATGAAGGCGGTCGAGACCCGCGACAGCCAGACCTTGCTCGCCGACCTCACCGAACTTGCCGCCGAGCTCGAGGCCGACGCCGCGTCCAGCCTCTACCGCTTCGGCGCCAGCCGCGCCTATGACGGCATCGTCACCGAAAGGCTCGAGGCGCTGGATGAAGAGCCGGTGCAGGGTTTTGACACCTGGGCGGGCTTCCTCTTGCGGCGCATGGCGCCGGCGATGCGCACCTGCCGCTCGGTCGAGGAGCGCCAGGCCAATCTGTCACGAAAACTCACCCGCGCCACCACGCTTCTGCGCACCTGGGTCGATGTCGATGTCGAGAAACAGAACCGCGACCTGCTCGCCTCGATGAACAACCGCGCCCGCCTTCAACTGCGCCTGCAGCAGACGGTCGAGGGCCTGTCCGTTGCCGCCGTGTCCTACTATGTCGTCGGCCTCATCGGCTATGTCGCCAAGGGCGCTTCTGTCTTCGGTCACCAATTCGCGCCGGAAGTCGTCACCGCGGCCTCCGTGCCCGTCGCCATCCTGCTCGTCTGGTGGGGTGTTCGTCGCGTGCGGCGCATGCACTCCGAACCGGCGAAACATCCCGGCGAATAGCCAGCCAGCCGGCCATGGACTCGATCGGTCGCCAGCGGCAGATTGCCGCTGCGGAAGCCCGGGCCGTCGTTCGCCATCCCACTCCGACCAAAGCAGCGTTTGCAACGAATGGTCTTGGCTGGTAAAAGATTTTGACCAGTCGAGTGGAGGAAGCGCCGATGTCCGGCCTCGCCATGCCCAAGCCGGATGCCGCGACGCTCAGCCGGCGCGCCGAGATCGTCGCCGACATGCGCGTCATCGTGCCGGGCGAGGGCGTCGTCGACGCGGCCAACGAAATGCGCGCCTTCGAGAGCGACGGCCTCACCGCCTACCGGCAATTGCCGCTGGTCGTGGTGCTGCCGGAAACGGTGGCGCAGGTCTCGCGGGTCTTGAAATATTGCAATGACCGCAAGATTCGCGTCGTGCCGCGCGGCTCCGGCACTTCGCTGTCGGGCGGCGCGCTGCCGCTGGAAGATGCGGTGCTCCTGGTGATGAGCCGTTTCAACCGCATCCTCGCGATCGACTACCCCAACCGCGTCGTCGTCGCCCAGCCGGGCGTCACCAATCTCGGCATCACCACCGCCGTCGAGCAGGAGGGCTTCTACTACGCCCCTGATCCATCCTCCCAGATCGCCTGCTCGATCGGCGGCAACGTCGCGGAAAATTCCGGCGGCGTGCACTGCCTGAAATACGGCCTCACCGCCAACAATGTGCTGGGCATCGAGATGGTGCTGATGAATGGCGAGGTGGTGCGCCTCGGCGGCGGCCATCTCGACCAGGAAGGCTATGATCTGCTCGGCGTCATGACCGGCTCGGAAGGCTTGCTCGGCGTCGTCACCGAGGTGACGGTGCGCATCCTGAAGAAGCCGGAGACGGCGCGCGCGCTGCTGATCGGCTTTCCGACCAGCGAGGAGGGGGGCAAGTGCGTCGCCGATATCATCGGCGCCGGCATCATCCCCGGCGGCATGGAGATGATGGACCGACCGGCGATCCATGCGGCGGAGGATTTCGTCCATGCCGGCTACCCGCTCGACGTCGAGGCGCTGCTCATCGTCGAGCTCGACGGGCCGAGCGTCGAGGTGGACCATCTGATCGGCCTCGTCGAGGGGATCGCCTACAGGAACGGCTCGACCACCTGCCGCATCTCGCAGTCGGAGCAGGAGCGGCTGAGCTTCTGGGCCGGGCGCAAGGCGGCTTTCCCGGCGGTCGGCCGCATCTCGCCAGACTATTACTGCATGGACGGCACCATCCCGCGCAAGGAACTGCCGCGCGTGCTCGCCGGCATGCGCGACCTGTCGGAGAAATACGGGCTCGGCGTCGCCAACGTCTTCCACGCCGGCGACGGCAATCTGCATCCGTTGATCCTTTATGACGCCAATGTGCCGGGCGAGCTCGACAAGGCCGAAAGCTTCGGCGCCGACATATTGCGCCTTTGCGTCGAGGTCGGCGGTGTGCTGACCGGCGAGCATGGCGTCGGCGTTGAGAAGCGCGACCTGATGCCGGAAATGTTCAACCAGATCGACCTCGACCAGCAGATGCGCGTCAAATGCGCCTTCGACCCCAACCATCTGCTCAACCCCGGCAAGGTCTTCCCGCAGCTGCGCCGCTGCGCCGAGCTGGGGCGCATGCATGTGCATCGCGGCCAGGTGGCGTTTCCGGACATTCCGAGGTTCTGAGTGGATACGCTGGCGCTTGAACACCCCCCTCTGTCCTTCCGGACATCTCCCCCGCAAGGGGGGAGATTGGATGTCGCGGAGGCTTTCGCCAATTCCCAACGTTGGCTGGAAGGCGGGACGCTAAAGCTGCTGATCTCCCCTCTTGCGGGGGAGATGTCCGGCAGGACAGAGGGGGGTGTGAAGGAACTCGGCCTATCCTCATCTGGGATGGTGGTGCTTCCATGACCACCTTCACCCCCTCCACCCCAGCCGAAGTCCTCTCCACCGTCCAATGGGCAGCGGCGGAAGAAACGCCGCTCGAGCTCCTCGGCCATGGATCCAGGCGCGGCATCGGTCGTCCGCTGCAGACCGAGCATACGCTCGACCTGTCGAAGCTCACCGGCGTTACCCTCTACGAGCCGGCAGAACTGGTGCTGTCGGCCCGGGCCGGCACGCCGCTCGCCGAACTTGAGAAACTCCTGGATGAAAACGGCCAGCAATTCGCCTTCGAGCCGATGGACTACGGCCCGCTGCTCGG
>JAFKFE010001003.1 GCA_017308345.1 Alphaproteobacteria bacterium
GGCGCGCGCATCCCCAAGGGCATTCTCCTGGTCGGGCCGCCCGGGACCGGCAAGACGCTGATGGCACGCGCGGTGGCCGGCGAGGCAGGCGTGCCCTTCTTCTCGATCTCCGGTTCCGAGTTCGTCGAGATGTTCGTCGGTGTGGGCGCCGCGCGCGTCCGGGATCTCTTCGAGCAGGCAAGGCAGGCCGCGCCATGCATCATCTTCATCGACGAGCTGGACGCGCTCGGGCGGGCGCGAAGCCCCTTCGCCGGCTATGGCGGCGCGGATGAGAAGGAGCAGACGCTCAACCAGCTCCTCTCGGAGCTGGACGGCTTCGATCCTCGCGTCGGCATCGTGCTTCTTGCCGCCACCAACCGGCCGGAAATCCTCGATCCGGCGCTCACCCGCGCCGGCCGCTTCGATCGGCAGGTGGTGATCGACAGGCCCGACCGGAAGGGGCGCGAAGCCATTCTCAAGGTGCATGTCCGCGGCGTCGCGGTGGCGCCGGGCGTGGATATCGGTGAAGTGGCGGCGATCACGCCCGGGTTCACGGGCGCCGACCTCGCCAATCTCGTCAATGAAGCCGCGATCTTCGCCACCCGGCGCAATGCCGACAAGGTGACGATGGATGATTTCACGAATGCGGTGGAGCGCATCGTGGCCGGCTCCGAACGCAAGAGCAGGCTGCTCAATCCGGGGGAGCGCGAGAGGGTCGCGTATCACGAGATGGGGCATGCGCTTGCCGCGGCCGCGCTTCTCAAGACAGATCCCGTGCACAAGGTGTCGATCATTCCGCGCTCGATCGGCGCGCTCGGCTACACGATGCAGCGCCCGACCGACGATCGTTTCCTGATCACCGAAAGCGAGCTGAAGGAGCGGATGGTGGCGCTGCTGGCGGGCAGGGCGGCGGAGGACGTCGTCTATGGCGAGGTTTCGACCGGTGCCGCCGACGATCTCGCCAAGGCGACGGACGTCGCGCGCCAGAGCGTTACACGCTTCGGCATGAGTTCCGCCGTGGGGCAGGCCGTGCTCGAGGAACAAAAGCAGCAATGGCTGGGAGACGGGTCGCCGCGCCAGCGCGATTATTCGGAGGCCACCGCGCGGGAGGTCGATGTTGCCGTCCGCCAGATGCTGGACGAAGCCTTCGCCACGGCGCAGGAACTGCTCAGGTCCCGGATGGATGATCTCAGGGCCGGGGCCCGCCTGCTGCTCGAACGCGAAACGATCACGCCCGACGATTTCCCGCCGCTGCGTCGGGCGGCCCTGGTTGCTCCCCAGGCCAAGAAGGTCGCCGCGGCGCGGTAGGCGCCGCGCCGCCGCCATGGCCTCCGTTGCGAAATCCGATCGGCATTTGACGGCAGTCAACGTCACCGCGACACGCGGGGGCGATAGTTGCGGCGTTGCAAGAAATATCCCCCGAAACAGCGAGGTGGAAAATGAGTGACGGCATCCTGAAGCAGGACATCATCGATGAGCTGGACTTCGAGCCCAGCATCGATGCCGCCAATATCGGCGTGGCGGTGGACAGTGGCGTCGTGACCCTGACCGGCCATGTCCCGACCTACGCCCAGAAGCTCAAGGTCGAAGACGTGGTGCGAAACGTCAAGGGCGTGAAAGCCATCGCCCAGGAAATGGAAGTGCGTCCCTTCGGCACCCACAGGACCGCCGATGACGAGATCGCCAAGCGCGCTGTCCACACGATCGCCTGGAACACATCCATTCCAGACGGCGCGGTGCAGATCCGCGTGCAGGATGGTTGGGTCAAGCTCACCGGCAAGGTCGAATGGCAATATCAGAAGACCGCGGCGGAAGATGCCGTGCGCCACCTCGCCGGCGTCACCGGCGTAGCCAACCAGATCGAGATCAAGCCACGACCGTCGACCCACGACATCAAGCAGCGCATCGAGAGCGCGTTGAGGCGCAATGCGGAGATCGAGGCGCGGGAGATCAAGGTCGATGTCCTCGACAACGGCGCTGTCAGGCTCGAAGGCCGGGTCCGTGCCTGGTCGGAGCGCAGGGCGGCCGAGCGCGCGTGCTGGTCGGCCGCTGGCGTGAAGACGGTCGAAGACCGGATCACCATCGGCTGACAACCGGGCGGGCGGAAAGCGCTTGCCACCCGTCGACGCCAAGGTGTCAGTGCCCGCGAGCACCGGCACCATTTTAGTTCGACAAGGCGATTGCATCGACGCCCGGCATGCTGTCAGTCCGGCATGCTATTGGCATTGGATGATACTCCAGGAACGTCCGATGGACGTTCCGGCGCGCCAACAAAGACACAACCCTTTCGCGCCAGATTCGAATTAAAGATACGTTGCGAAAACGTGACTTCGTTTTGCTGCCCTGTCTTATCTTTGTCTTGTCGTTTGTTCATTCTCCGCACCGCGGCCCGTTGAGGGACGGAGGACGGCAATGCCCAAGCGCTACGACAGGTTCGTGCATGAAGAGAACATTCGCCGTTTCGAGAAACGCCTGGAAGCGGAGACTGATCCGGACAAGCGCTCAATCCTGAGGAAGCTTCTTGCGGAAGAACGGAAGCAACTGGAGCATCCGGCGGAAGCACCTCGTTGCGAGATCGGCAAGACCGGACAACCGGTGGGGACCGGCCTTGCCGAGAGCACGTGACCCAAGGTGACAGTGTCAGTTTGACATCAGCCGATTGAGCCACACCTCGTCCAGCAACGAGCGGGTAACGCCGCCGAACACCCACTCCCTCAATCGGCTGTGCCCGTAGGCACCCGACACGACGAGTTCGGCGTTCACCGAGGCGAAGAAATCGACCAGACGATTGTTCTCGTCATCATCCGCCTTGATGATTTCGGTGCGCGCCTTGATACCGTGACCCGCCAGGAAGCTCGCCACGTCGTCGACGCTGTCCCTGATCCAATCGTCCGGATTGCGGTCGACCGCCGCGACGATGACTTCGGTGGCCAGGGCCATGAACGGCACGGCGTCCGCCACCGCGCGCCTGGCTTCGCGTGTGTCCTTCCAGGCCACCACCACCTTGCGAGCCGGCAAATCCGCGGCGCCATCAGCCGCGACCAGGACCGGCCGGCCCGAGCGCAACACCAGCGACCCGGGATCGACCGCGCGGTAGGAATCGCCCGAAGACGCGCCTTTGGCTGCGCCGGTGACGATGATGTCGGCCATGCGAGCCCGCCTGGCCAGGGCATGGTCCGGATTTTCGACCTCGCCATACCAGCCGGTCTTGACCGTTCCTCCCGCAAGACCGCCGAACTCGCCTTTCAGGTCGTTGAGGCGCCGTCGGATTTCATCCCGCGACTGTTCCCAGATCTCGGCGGCGATGGCCGCGCCCTCGGGCGCCATCGTCACCGGCAACGGAGCGTCCGCGGCGCAAAATCCGATCAGACGGGCGTCGAAGCGCTTGGCAAGGTCCACGCCAATCCGCGTGAGCGGTTCGATCGGACCGTCAATATTGAGGTTCAGGAGGATTGACTTGTAGCTCATCGCACGCGCGTCCGGTTTGATCGTTCTCGATGCGCTGAACCCTATTTTTGCGGAGCGCGCATGCCTTGATGTGGATCAAACTCACTTCACGGCATGCGGGATTCGAAATGGACAACTTCGCCATCGACCACGAAGGCGCCGTTCCCGATGTGATGGATGGTTTTCGGCCTCGGCTGTCCCGGATCGATCCAGGCTTTGACGACTTCCAGCACGAACAGATTGTATCTGTTGACCAGTCGCGTATCGACCACGCGGCATTCGAGGTTGGCGAAGCACTCGGCCACCAACGGCGCCGATACCTGTTCGGCGGGAAGCGGCGTAAACCATGCGGTTGCGAACTTGTCGGTGTCCCGGCCCGAGCAGTTGCCGACCTTCACGACCTTCTCCGCGAGCTCGACGGCGGGAATTGCGATCACGCATTCCCTCGTCTGGCGCAAGGCGAAGAACG
>JAFKFE010001004.1 GCA_017308345.1 Alphaproteobacteria bacterium
ATGTCGCCTTCAATGCCTGGCGGAGTCCTTCCCGTGCTGCGCTGCAGCATCGAATCGGGCTTGACATAATTAAGACTTAGTGAGTAATTGCTCACAGCCAAGGCAAATGCTCATCTTGGTCCATGGGAGGAATTTGATGAAACTTCGCACGCTCACCCTGGGCCTGTTGTCGGCCAGCGCCCTTGCGTTCGCCGCGCATGCCGAATCCATCACCATCGCCACCGTCAACAACGGCGACATGGTCCGCATGCAGAAGCTGACGGACGACTTCACCAAGGCCAACCCCGACATCCAGCTCAACTGGGTCACGCTCGAGGAGAATGTGCTGCGCGAGCGCGTCACCACCGACATCGCCACCAAGGGCGGCCAGTACGACGTCATGACCATCGGCACCTATGAGGTTCCGATCTGGGCGAAGCAGAGCTGGCTCCTGCCGCTCGACAAGCTCGGCGACGACTACGACGTCAAGGACATCATCCCGGCCATTGCCGGCGGCCTTTCGGTCGACGGCAAGCTCTATGCCGCGCCCTTCTACGGCGAGAGCTCCTTCGTCATGTACCGCAAGGACCTGATGGAGAAAGCCGGGTTGACCATGCCCGACGCGCCGACCTGGGACTTCATCAAGCAGGCCGCCGACAAGATGACCGACCGCGCCAACGGCGTGAACGGCATCTGCTTGCGCGGCAAGGCCGGCTGGGGCGAGAACATGGCCTTCCTCACCGCCATGTCGAATTCCTTCGGCGCCCGCTGGTTCGACGAGAACTGGAAGCCGCAGTTCGATCAGCCCGAATGGAAGAACACGCTGCAGTTCTATGTCGACCTGATGAAGGCCGATGGTCCGGAAGGCGCTTCGTCCAACGGCTTCAACGAGAACCTGGCGCTGTTCCAGCAGGGCAAGTGCGGCATGTGGATCGACGCCACCGTCGCCGCGTCCTTCGTCTCCGATCCGAAGGCCTCGCAGGTCGCCGACAAGGTCGGCTACGCGCTGGCGCCCGACAACGGCCTGGGCAAGCGCGGCAACTGGCTGTGGGCGTGGTCGCTGGCGATCCCCGCCGGCACCCAGAAGGCCGACGCCGCCGAGAAGTTCGTCTCCTGGGCAACCAGCAAGCACTATGCCGAGCTGGTCGCCTCGAAGGAAGGCTGGGCCAACGTTCCTCCGGGCACGCGCTCCTCGCTCTACGCCAATCCGGAGTACCAGAAGGCGGCGCCCTTCGCGAAGATGACGCTGGACTCCATCAACGCCGCCGATCCGACGCATCCGACCGTCAAGCCCGTGCCCTATGTTGGCGTGCAATTCGTCGCCATCCCTGAATTCCAGGGCCTCGGCACCACTGTCGGCCAGCTCTTCTCGGCGGCCCTTGCCGGCCAGTCGAGCGTCGACGATGCGCTGAAGCAGGCTCAGGACGCGGCCACGGCGACGATGACCGAAGGCGGCTATATCAAGTAAGGCTCCTCCCGGTGCCGAACGCCGGTCGCTTATCATGACCGGCAAGGGGCCGCCCGAAACCCAGTTCGGGCGGCCCCCCTTCAAAACCGGGAAGACTCTGGCACGACTCTGAAAATCCGGCTGACTTTGGGAGGGTGACCGCCATGGCTACTCAGCAAACCCGTTCGCTTGCCCGCTTCATGATGGCGCCGTCGGTCATACTGCTGTTCGTCTGGATGATCGTACCGCTGGCCGTGACCCTGTGGTTCTCGTTCCAGCAATACAACCCGCTGAACCCGATCCGCGACGGTTTTGTCGGGTTTGAGAACTACAAGCTCTTTTATGCCAATCCGGCGTTCTTCGCCGCGATCATCAACACGCTGGTCATCGTCGTGGCCGTCCTGTTGATCACCATCATCGGCGGCATTCTTCTGGCGCTGTTGCTCGACCAGCCGATCTGGGGCCAGGGGATCGTGCGCATCCTGGTCATCTCGCCGTTCTTCGTCATGCCGCCGGTGGCGGCACTGGTCTGGAAGAACATGATCATGCATCCGCAATACGGCGTCTTCGCCGATATCGCGCGCTTCTTCGGCGGGCAGCCCATCGACTGGTTCGGGCAACACCCGCTGACGGCGGTCATCATCATCGTCGCCTGGCAATGGTTGCCCTTCGCCACGCTGATCCTCTTGACCTCGCTCCAGTCGCTCGACGGCGAGCAGAAGGAGGCTGCCGAAATGGACGGCGCGGGCTTCCTCAGCCGCTTCTGGTATCTGACGCTGCCGCATATGTCGCGCGCCATCACCGTCGTCGTCCTGATCCAGACGATCTTCCTGCTGTCGATCTACGCCGAGATCCTGGTCACCACCAATGGCGGCCCGGGCTACGCCTCCACCAACCTGCCCTTCCTCGTCTACCAGAAGGCGCTGCTGGAGTTCAAAATCGGCCAGGCATCCGCTGGTGGCGTGATCGCCGTCATTCTCGCCAACATCGTTGCCTTCTTCGCCATGCGCGCCGTCGGCAAGAACCTCGACAAATAGGGAGGACAGGATGGCACGCGCAGTCACCACCCAGCACAAGACCATTGCCACGGCCGCGGCCTGGATCGTCGCCCTGCTGATCTTCTTCCCGATCCTCTACACGATCATCACCTCGTTCAAGTCGGAGCAGGAGGCGATCCAGGGCTTTGCGCTGATCCCGTCGGGCACCACGGAAAGCTATGCCGAGGTGCAGGCGCAGAGCGGCTACTTCAAGTTCTTCCTGAATTCGGTGATCCTGTCGGTCGGCTCGACCGTTCTGGCGCTCGTGGTCGCCGTCCCGGCGGCCTGGTCGATGGCGTTCTCGCCGACCAAGCGCACCAAGGACATCCTGATGTGGATGCTGTCCACCAAGATGATGCCGGCGGTCGCTGTGCTGTTCCCGATCTACCTGATCTTCCGTGATACCGGCCTGCTCGACAGCCGCATCGGCCTCACCATCATGCTGATGCTGATCAACCTGCCGATCGTGGTCTGGATGCTCTACACCTATTTCCGCGAGATCCCGGGCGAGATCCTCGAAGCGGCGCGCATGGACGGCGCCTCGCTGTGGAACGAGATCATCTATGTGCTGACGCCGATGGCCGTCCCCGGCATTGCCTCGACCATGCTGCTCAACATCATCCTGGCCTGGAACGAGGCGTTCTGGACCATCCGGCTCACCACCACCAACGCCGCGCCGCTGACGGCCTTCATCAGCTCCTTCTCAAGCCCGCAAGGCCTGTTCTGGGCCAAGCTGTCGGCGGCCTCGACGCTGGCCATCGCGCCGATCCTGATCATGGGCTGGTTCAGCCAGAAGCAACTGGTGCGCGGCCTGACCTTTGGCGCGGTGAAATAGCGGCGCCACAAGCGGCGGACGTCAAGAAATCCCCCGGGGAGGAAACCATGGGAAACATCACGCTCAAGAACGTCTCCAAGTCCTTCGGGTCGACGACGATCATTCCGGACATCGACCTCAACATCGAGGATGGTGAGTTCGTCGTGTTCGTCGGCCCCTCGGGTTGCGGCAAGTCCACGCTTCTCAGGCTGATCGCCGGGCTCGAGGACACCAGCGGCGGCACCATCTCGATCGATGGTCGCGACGTCACCCGCGAGGCGCCGGCCAAGCGCAAGCTCGCCATGGTGTTCCAGTCCTACGCGCTCTATCCGCACATGACGGTCGCCAAGAACATCGCCTTCCCGCTGAAGATGGCGGGCGAGGACCAGGCGACCATCGACAAGAAGGTGAAGGACGCCGCGCGCGTGCTGAACCTCACCAACTACCTCGAGCGCCGCCCCGGGCAGCTCTCCGGCGGCCAGCGCCAGCGCGTCGCCATCGGCCGCGCCATCGTGCGCCAGCCCTCGGCCTTCCTGTTCGACGAGCCGCTCTCCAACCTCGACGCAGCACTTCGCGGCACCATGCGCCTGGAGATCAGCGAGCTGCACCAGCAA
>JAFKFE010001005.1 GCA_017308345.1 Alphaproteobacteria bacterium
CGCCTTCACCTTGCGCACGAAGCCGATCAGAAGCGGCGCCAGCAAAAGCACGACCAGCATCTGCGCGCCCTGCACGGCCAGTTGCGAGATCATGGCCATAGCGCCAGCACCAGAAGCAGGATGACGAGGTAGAGGAAGACCAGCGTCAGGTAGCGGCGGATGGTCAGGAACTGCAGGTGGTTCAGCCGCTCGGTGGCGAAATCGATCGCCCCGGTGATCGGCTGGTAGAAAATCTCCCAGGCAACATCGTGCATGTCCACCTTGAGGCGCGCCGGCTCCAGGGCCCCCGGCGCCGGCATTTCCACCGTCTCGCGGGAACGGAACGCGAAGCCGCCGAAGACGCGGCGGATGGGCTGCGCGAAGCTCACGGCCGTGTATTGCGCGGCCGGCACCGCGTCCGTGAAGCCGCACCCCCACGCGATGCTCCGGCGCGTGGCATGCGAGGCGAAGCGGTGGATGAAGAAGGCCGCCAGCGACGCCGATACAATGATGAAGCCGAACACCAGGAGACCGTTATAGGAGCTGCGGCTCTCGGCGATCGGCACGATCGACAGACAGGCCTCGGCCATCTGAACCGGCATGCGGTCGCCGACGAGCGAAAGCGTCACCGGCGACAGGCCGTCGATGATGACGCCGGGCAGGATGCCGGCGAGCAGGCACAGGGCGGCAAGCACGGCCATCGCCGCCAGCGACCAGCGGTCGACCTCATGCGCGCCCTCCACCACCGCCGAGCGCGCCCGGCCGAGGAAGGTGATGCCGAATGCCTTGACGAAGCAGGCGGCGGCAAGCGCGGCCGACAGCGCCAGCATGCCGCCGACCGCGGGCACGATGACCTTCAGCCCCCATTGCGGCAGCTCGGGGCTGCGCAATATGGCCTGGAAGACCAGCCATTCGGAGGCGAAGCCGTTGAAGGGCGGCAGCGCCGAGATCGAGACGCAGCCGATGAGGAAGACGAAGCTGGTCACCGGCAGGCGGTGGATGAGGCCGCCGAGCTTTTCCATGTCGCGTTCCCCGGTTGCCGAGAGCACGGCGCCAGCGCCGAAGAACAGCAGGCTCTTGAAGAAGGAATGGTTGAGCACGTGGAAGAGCGCCGCGGTGAAGGCCAGCGCGGCCGCCGACGGCATGGCGTTCGCCTTGAAGGCCAGCGCCAGGCCGAGGCTGGTGAAGATGACGCCGATATTCTCGATGGTCGAATAGGCAAGCAGCCGCTTGAGGTCCTTTTCCATCAGTGCGTGCAGGATGCCCAGCACCGCCGTCACGCCTCCGATGAGAAGCACGGCTATGCCCGACCACCACGCCGGCTCGCCAAGCAGGTCGAACACCACGCGGATGAAGCCGTAGATCGCCACCTTCGTCATGACGCCGCTCATCAGCGCCGAGACGTGGCTCGGCGCCGCCGGGTGGGCAAGCGGCAGCCAGGCATGCAGCGGCACGAGGCCGGCCTTGGAGCTGGCGCCCAGCAGCATGAGAACCAGCACCGCGCCGGCGGCGAACCGATCGGGATGCACCGTCCGCATCGCGTCGAACGCATAGGTTCCCGCCGGCCCGGCCAGCAGGCCGAAGGCAAGCAGCAGCGCCATCGTGCCGAAGCTTGCCATCACCAGGTAGATGTAGCCGGCGCGCCGGTTGGCCTCGTCGCGGTGATGCGCCATGACCAGTGCCCAGGAGGCGAGCGACATGAACTCCCAGGACAAGAGGAAGCTGAAGGCGTCGTTGGCGAGAACGACGAGGTTCATGCCGGCGAGGAATGCGGGATAGAACGGCAGCACGCGATGCGGCGCGGATTCGTGCCGGCCGTAGCCGAGACCGTAAAGGCTGGTGATGGCGCCGCCCAGGTTGACGACGACGAGGAAGAACGCCGACAGGCCGTCGAGCCGGAACCGGGCGCCGGTCCAGGGCAGGCCGAGCGGCAAGGTGACGGAGGCCTCGCCGGAATTGCCGGCGAGATGGCCGGCAACGATCACCAGCAGCGCGGCCGAAATGACCAGCGTCGCGCCATAGACCAGACGCGTCGCGGCGAGCCGGCTGGCGGCCGCGGTCAGTATGGATGTTGCCAGAAACGCGGCGGCGCCTCACTGCAGAAAGGCGACGGTGTAATTCACGGCAGGCTCCCGCCCGCCTCTGCGTCGTCGCCTTCGGCTCCGGACGCCTTGGCGGGATCGAAACCGGCCCTCAGCCGCACGCCGCGCCCGCCGCCCTGGCTGGCCGCGCCTTCCCCGATCAGCTCGATGCCAGCCGCCTCCAGCGCCGCGATCAGCTTCATCAGCGAATCGACATTGCCCCGGATGATCGAGCCGCTGGCTTCCATGCGCTGGATCGTCGGCACCGACAGGCCGGACCACTCGGCAAGCCGGCGTTGGTCGATACCGAGCAGCGACCGTGCTGCGCGCAATTGCGGTGCGGTTATCACCGGCGACTCTCTTGTTCAGTGCTGAGATATGAGGTCTCGGTTCTGCACCCTACATTAAAATGTCTAATCGTCAAGTATTGATGTTTAAAACATCTATGTTGATGGCGGCGCGGGCGGTCGCGCCAGGCCAGCCTTGCCCGGGCCGGGCGAAGCCAATCGCGATCGGAGCGCTGTTGGTCAGGGATGATTGCCGACGATCCTGGCCGGCGGCCCGGCAAGCGGACCAAGCGCCGGCCGGAAGGGTCCACCGGTCGCGAGGAATCTTTTGAAGGCGTGGACGAAGGCCGCTTTCGTCGTGATCCTTCGCGCCCCGCTCAGCCGACCGCCTTGGCCGCGGCCCTTCCGGCGCTGCGGCCGGAGAAGATGCAGCCGCCGAGAAAAGTGCCTTCCAGCGCCGCGTAGCCATGCACGCCGCCGCCGCCGAAGCCGGCCACCTCGCCGACCGCGTAGAGCCCTGGCACCGGCTGGCCCTCGGTGTCGAGCACGCGGCTGTCGAGGTCGGTCTGCAGACCGCCCAGCGTCTTGCGGGTGAGGATGTTGAGGCGCACCGCGATCAGCGGGCCGTTCGCCGGATCGAGCATCTTGTGCGGCCTTGCCGTGCGGATCAGCTTGTCGCCGAGATAGGCGCGCGCGCCGCGCAGCGCGGTGATCTGCGAATCCTTGGAGAACGGATTGTCGAGCTGCATGTCGCGGGCGCGGATCTCGCGCTCGACCTGGGCGACGTCCAGCAGCGGCTCGCCGCCGGCCAGCGCGTTCATCCTTGCCACCAGCCTGGCAAGGTCGGCTTCGACAACAAAATCCTCGCCCTTTTCCATGAAGGCTTTCACCGGGCCGGGAATGCCCGATGTCGCGCGGCCGAGCACCTGCCGCCAGCTTTTGCCGGTGAGGTCGGGGTTCTGCTCGGAGCCCGACAGCGCGAACTCCTTCTGGATGATCTTTTTCGTCAGGATGAACCAGGAATAGTCGAAGCCGGTGCCCATGATGTGGTTGAGCGTGGCAAGGGTGTCGAAGCCCGGATAGAGCGGCACCGGCAGCCTTTTGCCTCGCGCGTCGAGCCACAGCGAGGACGGGCCGGGCAGGATGCGGATCGCGTGGTCGGTCCAGATCGGTGACCAGTTCTTGATGCCCTCGACATAGTGCCACATGCGGTCGCGGTTGATGATGGAGCCGCCGGCAGCCTCGGTGATCGCCAGCATGCGACCGTCGACATGGTCGGGGACGCCGCTGATCATCCGCCTGGGCGGCGCGCCGAGGCGCCGCGGCCAATTCTGGCGCACCAGCTCGTGATTGCCGCCGATGCCGCCGGAGGCAACGATCACCGCCTGCGCGTTGAGTTCGAAACCGCCGACGATCTCGCGCGAGCTCTTGCGGCCGCGCTCGACGCCGCTGGCTTCGAGAACATCGCCGCTCACACCGGTGACCGTGTTGCCGGTGCGGATGATCTCGTTGACCCGATGGCGGAATTTGAACTGGACGAG
>JAFKFE010001006.1 GCA_017308345.1 Alphaproteobacteria bacterium
ATCCGCGAAGGCAAGTTGCCGGGCATCCTCGGCAATTGCCATGCGCCCGGAACCGAGATCATCGAACGGCTCGGCGAAGAGCATATCCGCACCGGCAAGCCGATCTGCTACACATCGGTCGATTCCGTGCTGCAGATCGCCGCGCATGAGACGCATTTCGGCCTCGACAGGCTTTGTGCGCTTTGCCTGACGGTGCGCCGGCTGGTCGACCCCCTGAAGATCGGACGGGTGATCGCGCGACCTTTCGTGGGCGAGACACCGGCTACGTTCCAGCGCACCCACAACCGCCGCGACTATGCCGTGCCGCCGCCGGAGGAGACACTGCTCGACCGGCTGACCGGCCGCGGCAGCAAGGTCATCGCCGTGGGCAAGATCGGCGACATCTTCGCCCATCGCGGTATATGGGAAGTGCGCAAGGCGGGCGGCAACATGGCGATGTTCGACAAGGCGCTCGGCGCCATGGACGATGCCGGCGAGGGCGACCTGGTCTTCGCCAATTTCGTCGATTTCGACACCGAATTCGGGCACCGGCGCGACGTCGCCGGCTATGCCGCCGCGCTCGAAGCCTTCGATCGCCGGCTGCCGGAGGCGCTGTCGCGCGTCGGGCCGGGCGACCTCCTCATCCTCACCGCCGACCATGGCAACGACCCGACCTGGCGCGGCACCGACCATACGCGCGAGCGCGTTCCGGTGATCGGCATCGGGCCGGGGCTGAAGGGAGGCGACATCGGGCTGAGACCAACCTTCGCCGATATCGGCGAGACCGTCGCGGATCACCTTGGCCTCGCGGCCGGCCGCCACGGAACATCCTTCCTCGCGACGATAGGCGGCCATGCCCGAACTGCCTGAAGTCGAAACCGTCCGGCGCGGACTGCAGCCGGTGCTGGAAGGGGCGCGGCTCGTCAAGGTCGAGGCGCGCAGGCCCGACCTTCGCTTTCCTTTTCCCGAACGCTTTTCGCAGCGGCTGACCGGCAAGACCGTGACGGCGCTTGGCCGGCGCGCCAAATATCTGACCATGCATGTCGAAAACGGTCCGACGCTGATCTGCCATCTCGGCATGTCGGGGTCGTTCCGGGTCGAAGCCGACGGGAGCGGCGGCCCCCCCGGCTCCTTCCATCACGAGCGTTCGAAGAGCGCGGCGCATGACCATGTCGTGTTCGACGTCGTCTCGCCGAGGGGCGAACGCTCGCGCGTCATCTTCAACGACCCGCGCCGCTTCGGCTTCATGCTGTTTGCCGAAGGCGCGCCGGACACGCATCCGATGCTGTCCGGGCTGGGCGTGGAGCCGACCGGCAACGCGCTTGACGGGGCGCTGCTCGCGTCGCTGCTCGACGGTCGCAGATCGCCGCTCAAGGCGGCGCTGCTCGATCAGCGGCTGATCGCCGGGCTTGGCAATATATATGTGGCGGAGGCCTTGTGGCGCGCCGGCCTCTCGCCGCTGCGCGAAGCCGGCACCATTGCCGGGTCGGCCAAGAAGGCGAAGGCGCAAAGCGAGCGCCTTGCCGATGCGATCCGCTCCGTCATCGCCGACGCGATAGCCGCCGGGGGCTCCTCGCTTCGCGACTATGTCCAGGCCGATGGATCGCTCGGCTATTTCCAGCATTCCTTCGCGGTCTACGATCGCGAGGGTGAGCCATGCCCGAAGCCGGGCTGCCGCGGCCACGTCGAGCGCATCGTGCAAAGCGGGCGCTCGACCTTCTATTGCCGGACCTGTCAGCGGTAAGCTAGGAACGGGGTACCGATCATCCCACTGCCGCTGGAGGAAGCGAAACCATGGCTTATGAAACCATTCTCGTCGAGACGCGCGGCAAGGTCGGGCTGATCACGCTGAACCGCCCCAAGGCGCTCAATGCGCTGAATTCGCAGGTTCTCGCGGAAGTCGTGGCGGCGGCGACGGCATTCAACGCCGATGCCGGGATCGGCGCCATGGTGCTCACGGGCTCGGAAAAGGCGTTCGCCGCCGGGGCCGACATCAAGGAAATGCAGGCGATGTCCTTCGCCGACGCCTACACGCAGGATTTCTTCATCGGCTGGGAGGAATTCACGCGCACGCGCAAGCCCATCGTCGCTGCGGTCGCGGGCTATGCGCTCGGCGGCGGCTGCGAGCTGGCCATGATGTGCGACTTCATCATCGCCGGCGACAACGCCAAGTTCGGCCAGCCGGAAATCACGCTCGGCGTCATGCCGGGCATGGGCGGATCGCAGCGGCTGACCCGCTTCGTCGGCAAGTCCAAGGCGATGGACATGTGCCTGACCGGTCGCATGATGGATGCGGCCGAGGCCGAGCGCTGCGGACTGGTGTCGCGGGTGGTCCCTGTCGCGGAGCTGCTCGACGAAACGCTGAAGGCGGCGGCGAAGATCGCCGAGTTCTCACTGCCCTCGGTCATGATGACCAAGGAGGCCGTCAACCGCGCCTACGAGACGACGCTGGCCGAGGGTCTGCGCTTCGAGCGCCGCCTGTTCCATTCGCTGTTTGCGCTCGACGACCAGAAGGAAGGCATGGCCGCCTTCGTCGAGAAGCGGAAGCCCAATTTCACCAACCGCTAGGGTATATCGCCAAGATGGGGGGCGCGATTTGCGCGGCGCGACATCAAACCCCAAAAAGACCGCGAAGCGGCGTTGACGCGCCGGAAAAGCTGAACTATAAGCCGCACCAACCGAGGCGGCCTTGTGGCTGCCCGTTTGTTTTTTGCGCCCTGCGGCACCCCGCTGGCGCCCACCAGATCAGAAGAGAGGCATCATGGCCAACACGTCCTCGGCCAAAAAGGCTACGCGCAAGATCGCCCGCCGCGCTGCGGTCAACAAGAACCGCCGCTCGCGCGTTCGCACCTATGTCCGCAAGGTCGAAGAGGCGCTGGCGGCCGGCGACAAGGCTGCGGCCGTGGAGGCCTTCAAGGCCGCTGAGCCGGAATTGATGCGCGCCGCCACCAAGGGCGTCGTCCACAAGAACACCGCTTCCCGCAAGGTTTCGCGGCTGGCCCAGCGGGTCAAGACGCTGTCCGCCTGACCGATCTGATCCTAGATCCATCGACATTGAACCCGGCCGCACAGGCCGGGTTTTTTCGTTTGACGGCAAGTACTTAAAAAAAATGCCCAGGAACGGCTCCTGGAATGGACTTGCAGTGGCGTGAATGTTTTGCCGGCATATACAGTGCCGCTGATATTGGCGCGACCGCTCGGCGGTAGGCCGCCAAATTTCGCCTGTCAGAAAATCTGTTGTTTTTTCAACCGCTTACAGCCGGTCATCCACAGCTTGTTCAACTCACGATCGAGCGGCGGGGGAGAAGTAGCTGTCAAGAGATTTATTTCAGATTATTTCGTTTCGGACGGCCTTTTTCATATTCGCCGGAAAAGGGTTTGAATCACAATGGCTTTGTCAAAACGCGCCGTCGCAGCACCCGATTTCAAGCCCCGTCCGGTAACCAGATTCGTTAAAAAACCGTTAGACGTGGCCTTGCCCTATCCACAACGATTTCGGTAATGTCCACCCATTGAAGGGACGGGCTTTAGCCCCTGACCCAGCCTGAATCGGCCAACACAAAATGGCAGAATTCATGACGTGGAGCAATTCCGCGCGTGGCTTGGTTTGTCTCTTCGGTGCGGGTAGGGGACTGGCGTAATTGTACATGGCGGTCAATGTCTCGCCGGCGTTTTCGCCGGAGGGTGCTGTATTGCCTTGTCGTTGTCGGAGGCCGGCGTGCGGAGCCGGCAGCCGGTCCCTTGCGCGGGTCGCGACGATCATTGCCGGCGGCGGCAGTGGCGGCGCGGCAAGATGAGATCGCCGGACCAAGGATGCAGGAGGCGCATCCCCGGCGGGAAAAGGGTACGAGAAGACAAGGAACTTTGATCATGCAAAGCGGCATCGAGAGGGAGATAGCGGGCGAGC
>JAFKFE010001007.1 GCA_017308345.1 Alphaproteobacteria bacterium
AGCTGTCGGTCGTGAACATCCTCACATTCTTCAACTCGCTGCGTGGCGACTTTCGGTGGGATTATTTCCTGCGCGACCCGCTGATCTTCATCCTGTGGGCGGCGGTCGCGGCCGCGCTGCTGTTCTGGGGGCGCGGCGCCTATTGCGGCTGGCTCTGTCCGTTCGGCGCGCTGCAGGAGTGGACGAACAAGCTAGCGCGCTGGGCGCACATTCCGCAGGTCCGGGTGCCGTTCTGGCTCAATCAGCGCCTCTGGCCGTTCAAGTACATCATCTTCCTCGCTCTGTTCGGCTTGTCCTTCGGCTCGCTCGGCCTTGCCGAGGAGATGGCCGAGGTCGAGCCTTTCAAAACCGCCATCATCCTGCATTTCGCCCGCGAGTGGTGGTTCGTCCTGTTCGCCCTCGGCTGCCTCGCGCCCGGCCTCTTCATCGAACGCTTCTACTGCCGGTACCTTTGCCCGCTCGGCGGCGCGCTGGCCATCCCGGCCCGTGTGCGCATGTTCGATTGGCTCAAACGCTACAAGGAATGCGGCTCGCCCTGCCAGCGCTGCGCCAACGACTGTCCCGTCCAGGCGATCCATCCGGAGGGCATGATCAATCCCAACGAGTGCATCCAGTGCCTTAACTGCCAGGTGCTCTACCACGACGACCAACGCTGTCCGGTGATGATCCAGAAGCGAATCAAGCGTGAGAAGTTCCAGGCGCTGCAGTCGCCGTCGATGCTGCCTGAGCCCAAGCGAAAGCCGAGGGTCCTGGTGACCGTCAACGGTCGCGAACCATCCGTGGAACGGAAGCCTGCGGCCAGCCAGGCCGTGTCAACTGAAGGAGAGAACCAATGAAAGACGACGACAGACCAGAGGAGCCGGGCGTAAGCCGCCGCAAGCTTCTGACCGGGAGCGGCAAGGCCGCAATACTGGCCGGCCTCGCCAGCGCAGCCGGCGGGGGAGCCGTCGGCGTCGCCGGGTTCACGAGACCCGCCCATGCCAAGGAGGCAACCAACGAGATCCGCCCGGGCGATCTCGACGAATATTACGGCTTCAGCTCGAGCGGCCAGTGCGGCGAGGTACGTATTATCGGCTTGCCTTCGATGCGTGAATTGATGCGCATCCAGGTATTCAACCGCTGCAGCGCCACCGGCTGGGGGATTACCAATGAAAGCCGCAAGGTCCTGACGGAAGGCTTGACACCGACTACGAAGGCGTTCCTTGCGACACGCGGCGGTGTTTACCACAACGGCGACCTGCATCACCCCCATATGTCGTTCACCGACGGCACCTACGACGGACGCTACCTGTTCGTCAACGACAAGGCCAATTGCCGCGTCGCGCGCATCCGCTGCGACGTGATGAAGTGCGACAAGATCATCGAGATCCCGAACGCATCGGACATCCACGGATTGCGCCCGCAGAAATATCCGCGGACCGGCTACGTGTTCGCCAACAGCGAGCACATCATCCCGATCCCGAACGACGGAACTGTCCTCGACGATCCCAAGCAGTACTGGTCGGTCTTCACCGCCATCGACGGCGATACCATGAAGGTCGCCTGGCAGGTGCTGGTCGACGGCAATCTCGACAACACAGATGCCGACTACCAGGGCAAGTACGCGTTCTCGACCTGCTACAATTCGGAGCGGGGCGTGACGCTTGCCGACATGACATCGGCGGACCGCGACTGGGTTGTGCTCTTCAACATCAAACGCATCGAGGATGCTGTCAAGAAAGGCGATTTCAAGGAGATCAACGGCGTGCCCGTGGTCGACGGGCGCCAGGGCTCGCGCTACACCCGTTACGTTCCGGCAGGCAACAATCCCCACGGCTGTAACACGGCGCCCGACGGCATCCATGTCGCGATCGCAGGAAAGCTTTCGCCGACGGTCACGCTTCTCGACGTGCGCCGTTTCGACGACCTCTTCGACGACAAGATCAAGCCGCGCGATGTCGTCGTGGCCGAGCCTGAACTGGGCCTTGGACCGCTTCACACGGCTTTCGATGGCAAGGGCAACGCTTACACCACGCTGTTCCTCGACAGCCAGGTCGTTAAGTGGAACCTCGACAAGGCGGTCCAGGCCTATGGCGGCGCCAAGGTCGACCCGATCATCCAGAAGATCGATGTCCACTATCAGCCGGGCCACAATCATACCTCGATGGGCGAGACCAACGAGGCGGACGGCAAGTGGCTGATGTCGCTCAACAAGTTCTCCAAGGACCGCTTCCTGCCCGTGGGACCGCTGCATCCAGAGAACGACCAGCTGATCGACATTTCGGGCGAGGAGATGCGCCTGGTCCATGACGGCCCGAGTTTCGCTGAGCCGCACGACATCTGCCTGGTTCATCGCTCGAAGGTCAGGCCGGAGATCGTGTGGAAGCGAGATGACCCGATGTGGGAGGAAGCGCGCCAGCAGGCGGCCAAAGACGGAGTCAAGCTCGAGGAGGCCGCCGACGTCATCCGCGACGGCAACAAGGTGCGCGTCTACATGCACTCGGTCGCGCCGGCCTACAGCCTCGACAAATTCACGGTGAAGCAGGGTGACGAAGTCACCATCACCGTTACCAACATGGACGATGTCGAGGACTTGACCCACGGCTTCACAATGGTCCGCCACGGGATCGCGATGGAGATTGGACCTCAGCAGACCGCGTCCGTGAGCTTCGTCGCCGATCGTCCCGGAGTTCACTGGTACTACTGCCAGTGGTTCTGCCATGCGCTGCACATGGAAATGGCCGGGCGCATGATCGTGGAGCCGCGGCCGGCATGAGCCAGCGCCGGCATAGCTGGAGCGCAGTTGCGGCGGCCGTCGTCGCCGCCTGCGCCTTCCTCCTCCCGGGGGCGGGACGGGCAGAAACCCTCGTCGTCCCTGCGGGAGGCGATGGTCTTCGGCTGGCGATCGCAGCATCGCATTCGGGCGATACGCTCATGCTTGCTGCAGGGGTGCACCAAGGCCCTATCCACATCGACCATGCTCTCACCATCGATGCCGAGCCCGGCGCCGTCCTCGACGGGCAAGGCCGGGGCCGCACTATCGAGGTGGCCGCTCCCAACGTCGCCATCCGCGACCTCACGACACGCAATTCCGGCATCGACGATCCCATGGACGCGGCGGTCTTCCTCGAAGACAGCGCCACCGGCGCGATCGTCGAGAACAACCGCATCGAGAGCAGCCTCGTCGGCGTCTATGTTCACGGCGCCGCCAACGCGATCGTGCGCAACAACCGCATCGTCGGACGGATCGATCTCAGGACCAATGAGCTCGGCAACGGCGTCTATGTCTGGAACGCGCCGGGGGCGCAGGTGATCGGCAACTACATCACCGGCGGGCGCGATGGCATCTTTACCAATGCCAGCCGAAACAATGTTTTTCGCGGCAACCGTATCGAGAACGTCCGCTTCGCGGTCCACTACATGTACACGAACGACAGCGAGGTCAGCGACAACGTCTCGCGCAATAACCATGACGGCTATGTCATCATGTATTCGAGCCGCCTGGTGGTCCGCCGCAATCTGTCGGAGAACGATGGCGATCATGGCCTGCTGCTCAACTACGCCAACGATGCGCGGATCGAAGGCAACGTAGTGCGGCGAAGCGACCAGTGCGTGTTCATCTATAATGCCAACAAGAACCTGTTCGCAGGCAACTGGTTCGAGGATTGCGCTGTCGGTATCCACTTCACCGCGGGTTCGGAGCGCAACCGGATGACCGGCAATGCCTTCGTCCATAACCGTTCGCAGGTCGTTTACGTGGGCACTCGATCGCTCGACTGGTCGGCGGACGGGCGCGGCAATTACTGGAGCGACAATCCGGCGTTCGACCTGAATGGCGACGGCATCGCCGATACCGCCTATCGGCCGAACGACATCTTCGACAAGGTCGTGTGGACAAACTCCTCATCAACAGCCCGGCCGTGCAGGTCATCCGCTGGGCTCAAGCGGAATTCCCCGCGCTCCATCCCGGCGGTGTCGTCGACAGCGCGCCGCTGATGGCACCCATCCCGTCCAAGCTGGAGGTCAACCCATGACTACGTCGCCGACGATATTCATGGAAGGCGTGTCGAAGCGATACGGGGACAGTTACGTCGTGCGCGACGTGGGCCTCTCGGTTGCGCCCGGCGAGTGCGTTGCCATAGTGGGGCACAACGGAGCCGGCAAGAGCACGCTGGTAAAGATGGCGCTCGGCCTGCTCACGCCGACCGCGGGACGCATCACGCTGCTCGGCGAAAATCCGGCGGGGCGCCAGGCCATGGCATTCCGGCGCAGGATCGGCTTCCTGCCCGAGAACGTCGCCTTCTCTGCCGCCATGACCGGCCGCGAGGTGCTGCGTTTCTACGCGCGCCTCAAGCAAGTGCCGCTCGGCGTTGCCGACGGGCTCCTGGAACGCGTCGGGCTTGCCGCCGCCGCGCGCCGCCGCGTCGGCACCTATTCGAAGGGCATGCGCCAGCGCCTCGGATTGGCGCAGGCGCTGCTCGGAGAGCCGCGCGTCCTCTTTCTCGACGAGCCGACAAACAGACACGACA
>JAFKFE010001008.1 GCA_017308345.1 Alphaproteobacteria bacterium
CCTGCGTCCGGCGGCGGTGGCGAGTTCGCGGATGCCCGGCTCGATATGCTGCAGCGAGATCGAGGAGATGCCCAAGCGCATGAAACGAGAGGGCTTTTCGCTGCGGTCGAAGAAGCGGTCGCCGGGCTCGATGATGACGCTGCGCGAGGCGGCTGCTTCGGCCAGACCGCGCGAATCGGTGCCGCGCGGCCCTTCCAGCCAGAGCGATGTGCCGCCCGCCGAGTCGGTCGAGCGCCATTCTGGCAGGAAAGCCGAAATCGCATGGACCAGACGCTTGCGCCGCTCGTCGAAAGCGCTGGAGAGCCGGCGCACCAGCGCCTCGTGGTGGCCGAGCGACAAGAACAGCGCGACGGCGCGCTGGTTGTTCGCCGGCGGGTGCCTGAGCATGAAGCGGCGCAGCGCGCGGAGCTCCGCGATCAGCCCGGCCGAGGCCACGATATAGCCAAGCCTCAGACCCGGTGCCAGCGTCTTCGACATCGAGCCGACATAGATGACGCGGCCCGAGCGATCGAGGCTCTTCAGCGCCTGTTGCGGCGCCTCGTCGAGCAACTGGCTGTCATAGCCGTCCTCGATGATGATCTGGTTGTTGCGGTTGGCGCGCGCCAGAAGGTCCTGCCGCCGCTCCGCCGACAATGGCACCATGGTCGGGCAGTGGTGGCTCGGCGTGACGAAGACGAAGCCGGAATCGCTTGGGATCGACGAGGTCACGATGCCCGACTGGTCGACCGGAACCGGCTGGATATCGGCGCCGGCCAACCGGAATATCGAGCGGGCGTCGGGATAACCGGGATCCTCCATCGCGACTTTCGAGCCCTTGGTCATCAGGAGCGACGCCAGCATGTAGAGCGCGTTCTGCGCACCCAGCGTCACGATGATCTCGTCGGGATTGGCGAAGATGCCGCGCCGCGGCAGGAGCCTGGCCTGGATCTGCTCGATCAGCAGCGGGTCGTCCCGATCCACCATGTCGGACGCCCAGTTGCGGATCTCGAGCACGGCCAGCGCCATGCGGTTGCACTCGCGCCATTCGGCGGTCGGGAACAGCGCCGGGTCGAACTGGCCGTAGACGAACGGGTAGGAGGACTTGATCCAGTTGTCGTGCTTGGCCGGCGGCGGCATGTCGCTCGCGGCGATCTGCCGGCGCGCCTTCCAGTCGATCTCGTTCTGCTGGTCCGGGGCCTTCTGGTGCGGCTTGGCGGGAGTGGCCAGCACGTCCGGATTGACGAAATGGCCGCGCCGCTCGCGCGCCACCAGGAAACCCTGGTCGACCAGCTGCTGGAAGGCGAGCACCACCGTGCCGCGGGCAACCCCAAGTTTTTCCGCGAGAATCCGGCAGGACGGCAGCGGCATCGAGGCGGCGATCTGCCGGTCGAGAATGGCCGCGACGATCGCCTGGCGTATCTGCGCCTGGAGGGTTTGGCCGGATTCGGCCGAAATCCGGAACAGGCCGGACCATATGGCCGTGTCATTGCGCTGTGGCATGGGAAATCTTCCTCGGATGGCCAGCTGTTTTCACTTGGCTGGACCAGTGGAGTGTATGGGTGGCATAAGGGGTTGCGCCAATCAATTTTTCTGATCGCTGGGATTTATGCCAGTGATCTATTGGTCGCGTGAGCGGTCCATCTACCGGTCGGCAAAAACAATGCTGCAATGCATCATAAAAGCGTGATGCACTGCGGCAATGCCGCGCTTGAATGAAATGGAATTAGGTCCAATAGAATGACGCGCCGACACGCGCCGGAAACATCCGGCCTGTTAAGATAAATCTAAAAACCCGCCAGGAGCCCGCCAGTGGACCAGTCATCTTTCGACAAGCAACTTGCCGCCCTGCGCGATCAGCGCGCGGCGGCGAAGGGCACAATGCGCGAGGCCTTCGCCGCCGATCCCAAGCGCTTCGAGACGTTCTCCGCCGCTGACGGCGATCTCCTTCTCGACTGGTCGAAATGCGCGGTCGACGCCAATACGATGGCGATGCTTGAGAAGCTCGCCGATGCCGCCGATCTCGCGGGACGCCGCGCCGCCATGTTCGAAGGCAAGAAGATCAACATCACCGAGAACCGAGCCGTCCTGCACACCGCGTTGCGCAACCTGACCGGCAAGAGCGTCGTGGTCGACGGCCAGGACACCAAGGCCGATGTGATTGCCGTGCTCGACGCCATGGGCGCCTTCGCCGACGCCATCCGCTCCGGCAAGGCGGCTGGCGCCACCGGCAAGAAGATCACCGACATCGTCAATATCGGCATCGGTGGCTCGGACCTCGGCCCGGCGATGGTGACGCTGGCGCTCGCGCCCTACCATGACGGGCCGCGCGCGCACTACGTGTCCAATGTCGACGGCGCCCATATCCATGACACGCTGAAGGGCCTGTCCGCCGAAACGACCCTGTTCATCGTCGCCTCCAAGACCTTCACCACCGTCGAGACGATGACCAATGCCGAGACGGCGCGCCGATGGGTGGAAAAGGCGCTGGGCAAGGAGGCGATCGGCAACCACTTCGCCGCCGTCTCGACCGCGCTCGACCTCGTGGCGAAGTTCGGCATCGCGTCGGATCGCGTCTTCGGCTTCTGGGACTGGGTCGGCGGCCGCTACTCGGTCTGGAGCGCCATCGGCCTGCCGGTGATGATCGCCGTCGGCCCGCGCAATTTCCGCGCCTTCCTCGACGGCGCGCATGAGATGGACGAGCATTTCCGCTCGGCGCCCATGCAAAAGAACCTGCCGGTGCTGCTGGGGCTGATCGGTTGGTGGCACCGGGTCGTCTGCAAATATCCGGCCCGCGCCGTCATCCCCTATGACCAGCGCCTGTCGCGCCTGCCGGCCTATCTGCAGCAGCTGGACATGGAATCGAACGGCAAGAGCGTCACGCTGGACGGCGCGGCGGTCGCCACGCCAACCGGCCCGCTGGTCTGGGGCGAGCCCGGCACCAACGGCCAGCACGCCTTCTTCCAGCTCCTGCACCAGGGCACCGACTTCATCCCGGTCGAATTCCTCGCCGCCGCCATTGGCCATGAGCCCGAACTGAAGCATCAGCACGATCTTCTGCTTGCCAACTGCCTGGCGCAGTCGGAAGCCTTCATGAAGGGCCGCACGCTGGACGAGGCGCGCGCGCAGATGCTGGCCAAGGGCATGAAGCCGGCCGATGTCGACAGGATCGCGCCGCATCGCGTCTTCTCCGGCAACCGCCCTTCGCTGACCATCCTCTACCGCAAGCTCGATCCGCGAACGTTGGGCCGGGTCATCGCGCTTTACGAGCACCGCGTCTTCGTCGAGGGCACGCTCTTCAACATCAATTCCTTCGACCAATGGGGCGTCGAACTCGGCAAGGAACTGGCCACTGGCCTGCTGCCTGTCGTTGAGGGCAAGGAGACTGCCGCAAAACGCGACGCCTCGACTGCCGGACTGGTGGCTCATATCCACCAATTGCGCGGCAAGGAGTAAAAGGATTGGCGGATATCAAGGGAATACTGTTCGACAAGGACGGCACGCTCGTCGACTTCAATGCGACGTGGCTCGGCGTCGCCGACTTCATGGCGATGGATGCCGCCGAAGGCGATCGCTGGAAGGCCGATCGCCTGCTCGCCGCGGCGGGCTTCGACTTCGTCAGCAAGCGCTTCAAGCCCGATTCGATCTTTGCCTCGGGCTCGAACATGGACGTCGTCGAACTCTGGTTTCCGCGCCTGTCCGACGAGGACCAGATGCATGCCGTTTCCCGCTTCAACGAGATCACCTCGGCGCAGGGCTCGGCCATGGCGGTCGCGCTGCCGGGCGTCGTCGAGTCGCTGCGCACACTGCACCAGCGATCCTACCGGATGGGCGTCGCCACCAACGATTCCACCAAGGGCGCGGAGCAAACGCTCGCCGCGCTCGGCCGGCGCCGAAAAGACGCTAGCCACGCTCGGCATCGCGCAGCTTTTCGATGCCGCCTTCGGCTATGACGCCGTCGCCAATTCCAAGCCGGCGCCCGACACGGTCGTCGCGTTTTGCGATCTGACCGGGTTGAAGCCCGGCGAGATCGCCATGGTCGGCGACAACCGCCATGACCTCGAAATGGCGCGCGCCGGCGGCTGCGGGCTGGCGGTAGGCGTCCTTTCGGGCACCGGCACGCGCGACTCGCTGGCGCCGATGGCGGACGTCGTTCTGGATTCCGTCGCCGACCTGCCGGATTTCCTCGCCACGCGGGTGAGCGCGCCGGCGGGTTAGAGCAATTCCGGACGGAAACCGCCACGCACTCTCCTGGAATTGCCCTGGCTCTTGTAGCTCTTGGTGGGTTCAATGCCGTGAGAATTGCGAGACCGCATTGAGCATGGCCACGAGTTCCACCTGCCGATGCGTTCCGGTCTTGGCAAAAATGCGCTCCAGATAGGTGCGAGCCGTTTTGGTGGTGATGCCGGACCGCTGTGCGACCTGCGCGAGCGTCAGGCCGGCCGTGAGATCGATTGCGACGCGCGCCTCTGCCGGCGTCAGGTCGAACAGCCCTGCTAGAATGGACGTCGAAGGTCCACCGGGGCTGCTGCTCACTGCCGTCGCCACCACCAGGATATCGGCTCCCGAGAACATGTCCCGGGCAGACCGTCGCACCGGCAGCACATGAACGACCGCCGGTGGCCTGCCTGCCCTCGCCCTGACGGGAATGGATTGCAAAGGCGCCCCATCGGCATGCAGAACGGCCTGCACGGCTTCCGCAAACAACTGGTTGGCCACGGTGTCGTCGAGAGCAAGCCCGCCATATGCCGTAGGGACGAAGAGCGAGGGCATCCCTTCCAGAAGCGGATTGGCCGCCGTCACCCTGC
>JAFKFE010001009.1 GCA_017308345.1 Alphaproteobacteria bacterium
CTCGTCATCCTGATCGGCGGGCTGGACCTGTCGATCCCGGCTCTCATCACGCTCGGCGGCGTCCTGACCACGAACTGGATCGGCACGGGTGACGCCGGCGTCTGGTACATGCTGCCGGCCATCCTGGTCATCTGCGCGCTGGTCGGCGCGGTCAGCGGCATCGGCATCGTCTGGCTCAAGGTGCCACCCTTCATCATGACGATGGCGACGTCCATCGTCGTCGCCTCGGTGGCGCTCGGCTACACCAGCGGCACGCCGCGCGGCGGTTCGCCATCGGCTCTGTTGTGGCTGATGAAGGCGTGGTTCCTCGGCGTGCCGGTGGTCATCTACTTCACCCTCGCCTTCATCCTGCTCGGCTGGCTCCTGCAGAATTTCACCGCGCTCGGTCGCCGGCTTCGCGCGCTGGGCACCAACAGGAACGCCGCCCTCATCGCCGGCGTCAGCGTCAACCGGCTCGAGCTCGTGCCCTACGCCATCAGCGCCGCCTGCGCCGGCTTCGTCGGCATGATGCTGGTCGGCTATTCGAACGGCGCGACGCTCAGGATGGGCGACAGCTACATGCTGCCCTCGATCGCCGCTGTGGTGATCGGCGGCTCATCGATCCTCGGCGGCAGCGGAACCTTCATAGGCACGGTCGGCGGCGCGCTCCTGCTCACCACGCTGGGCACGATGATCTCGGCCATCGGGCTCAGCGAAGGATGGCGCACCATCATCGAGGGCGCGATCATCGTGGGCGCGCTGCTGGTGCTGCGGGGCGAGTTCCTGACACACATCGGAAATCGGATGCTGACGCGAGGAAAATGACCATGCGCCTGCATGCCAATGTCTTTTGTCCAATTGTGAGAACGTTCTCACAAGCTCTGGTCCGGCACCTGGAAGGGCCAAATTCCAAAGGGAGGTTAAGGGAAATGAAGCTGTTGAAAAGACTGGGACTGGCCGCGTCGCTGACGCTTGCCACGACCGCGGGCGTAGCGACGGTCGTCGACCACGCCGAAGCGCAGGACAAGAAGCTCAAGGTCTATCTGTCGCTGAGCTACAGCGGCAACTCCTGGCAGTCGGAGGCCGCCAACATCGTCAAGGCGCTGGCGCAGACGCCTCCCTACGACAAGACGGTGGAATTGAAGGAGGTCATCTCCGGCACCGATCCCCAGGCGCAGATCTCCGCCTATGAGAGCATGATCCAGGATGGCGCCGACGGCATCATCAGCTTCCCGATCTCGTCGACGGCGCTGAACCGCACCATCCATCGCGGCTGCCAGAAGGGCGTGCTCTTCTTCATGTATGACGCGACGGTCACCGAGCCCTGCGCCTACAATGTCAGCTACATCACCGCCGGCTTCGGCGAGAACACCGCCCAGGCGCTGGTCAACATCCTCGGCGGCAAGGGTAACATCTTCCTCAGCCGCGGCGTTCCGGGCAACTCGGTGGACAAGCGCCACACCGACGGCGCCATGCACATCTTCAACCAGTATCCCGGCATCAAGGTGGTCGCGGAATACTATTCCTACTGGGATGACCGCACCACGCAGCAGGAGACGGCCAAGGCGCTCGCCGCGCATCCGGATGTCGACGGCATCTGGGCCCAGGCCGGCGAATACGGCGCGATCCAGGCGCAGCTAGACAAGGGCAACAAGCTCGTGCCGATGACCGGCGAGAACTCCGACGGTTTCCGCCTCGGCCTGGCCGATCCGAAGATGCAGGGCATGGGCCTCAAGGGCGTCTCGGCCGGCTCGCCGCCCGCCACCTCCGGCTACGCCTTCAAGCTGATGATGGAGATCCTGACCAAGAAGCGCGAACTGAAGCCGATGAACATCGAGTACCCGCTGCCGTGGGTGCCGGCCGATCAGGTCAAGCCCTGCAAGGGCGATACCTTCGCCGACGGCTGCAACGTCTTCCCGTCTGACAAGGTGCCGTCCTCTTTCGTCACCGAGGTCTTCAATCCCGAGCTCCTGCCGGAACTGTCGCTGCAGTCGGCGCTGGAAGGCAAGCCGACGCCCGGTGCGACCATCCAGCCGCTGCCGGCCGATGTGAAGCAGGCGCCCGACGCGCCCGGCATCAACTGCTCGTCCTGCAAGGCTCCGGCCGACGAGTACAAGCTCACCAAGATCGAGCCGACGGTTAAGCCCTGACGATCAGCAACGAGACAGATGGACGGCGTCCTGCCGTCCATCCCACCCAAGACAAGGATGAGAAAATGCCGACCTTTCTGAAGCGGGGCAGGGATCCCGAGGCTGTCGCCCAGGGCGACGCGGTTGTCCGCACGACCGTCGAGACGATCCTCGCCGATATCGAGAAGCGGGGCGACGCCGCCGTCCGGGAACTGTCGGAGCGTTTCGACAAATGGTCGCCGCCGAGCTTCCGGCTGAGCGACAGCGACATAGAGCAGGCCCTCTCCAAGGTCTCGGCCAGGGACCTGGAGGACATCCGCTTCGCCCAGGCGCAGGTCCGCAATTTCGCCGAGAAGCAGCGCGCCTGCCTGCAGGACCTCGAGGTGGAGACGCTGCCGGGTGTCGTCCTTGGCCATAAGAACATTCCCGTCGAGACGGTGGGCTGTTACGTGCCGGGCGGCAAATATCCGATGGTCGCCTCCGCGCATATGAGCGTGGTGACGGCAAGGGTCGCCGGCGTGAAGAAGATCATCGCCTGCGCGCCGCCGTTCCAGGGCGGGCCGCATCCGGCGATCGTCGCCGCCATGCATATGGGCGGCGCCGACGAGATCTACGTTCTGGGCGGCATCCAGGCCGTCGGCGCCATGGCGCTCGGAACCGAGACCATCGGGCGCGTCGACATGCTTGTCGGTCCCGGCAACGCCTTCGTCGCCGAGGCCAAGCGCCAGCTCTACGGCCGCATCGGCATCGACCTGTTCGCCGGCCCGACCGAGACGCTGGTGATCGCCGACGACAGCGTCGACGGCGAGATCTGCGCGACCGACCTGCTCGGCCAGGCCGAACATGGCCCGACGAGCCCGGCGGTGCTTCTGACCAATTCTGAGAAGCTGGCGCGCGACACCATGGCGGAGATCGAGCGCCAGCTGAAGGTCCTGCCGACGGCGGAACTCGCGGCGAAGGCGTGGGCCGACTACGGCGAGGTGATCGTGTGCGATTCCTACGAGGAGATGGTCGCGGAAGCCGACCGGATCGCTTCCGAGCACGTGCAGGTGATGACGCGCGATCCCGACTATTTCCTCAACAACATGCGCAACTACGGCGCGCTGTTCCTGGGGCCGCGCACCAATGTCGCCTATGGCGACAAGGTCATCGGCACCAATCATACGCTGCCGACCAGGAAGGCGGCCCGCTACACCGGCGGTTTGTGGGTTGGCAAGTTCATCAAGACCTGCACCTATCAGCGCGTCCTGACCGACGAAGCGAGCGCCATGATCGGCGAGTACTGTTCGCGCCTGTGTGTCCTGGAAGGGTTCTACGGGCATGCCGAACAGGCCAACATCCGGGTCCGCCGCTACGGAGGTCGCAACGAGGCCTAAGGCTGCGCGCCAACGGAGTTTTCATGTCGATCGTCGCCCGCAACAAGAACAGCAAGCCCCGCGTGACCGTGAAGGATCTGGCGCGCGATCTGGGCATGTCTGTTTCGACCGTCTCCAGGGCTTTTCACGCCGATGCCGTGATCGCCAAGGACACGCGGGACGTGGTGCTGAACCGCGCGCGGGAGATCGGCTATTCGCCGAACCCCTTCGCGCGCAGCCTCATCACCAAGAAGACGCGCATCGTCGGCGTGGTCGTCGCCGACATCACGAACCCGTTCTACCCGGAAGTGCTGACCCGGCTCACCACCGAGCTGCGCGCCATAGACATGAATGTGATGCTGGTCGCGGCCGACCAGTCGGGCGAGGTCGACGAGGATCTTCTTCAACCGGCTGTCGGCCGACGAGCACGCCTTCGGTATCTCCTGCGACAACATCCTCGGCGGCCGCAGCATTGCCGACTATCTGGTCGACACCGGCCACCGACGCCTGGCCTATGTCGCGGCACTGGCGGATGCCTCGACCAACGTCGCCCGTCATCGCGGCTTCGCCGAGCGCGCGGTCGAACGCGGGCTTGCCGCGCCCATCGTCATCGAGGCGGGGCAGTTCAGCTACCACGCGGGCTACGAGGCCGCGCGCAAGCTGCGCGATCTTAGGGAGATGCCCGACGGCGTGTTCTGCGCCAACGATATTCTCGCCATCGGTTTCCTCGACGGGGTGCGGCGCGAACTCGGCCTCGGCGTGCCGGACGATATCTCGATCGTCGGCTTCGACGACATCGAGATGGCTCACTGGCCCTCGCACGGGCTGACGACGGTCCAGCAGCCGATCGAAAAGATGCTGGAGGCGACGGTCTCGCTGGCCAGGGAGCTCGGCACCAATGCCGGCAAGGAGCCGGTCGTGCAGATGATTCCGCCCGGCGCCGTGATCGAGCGCGCGACGACGCGCCGGAGGCATCATGGCTGACAAGTCGGCAAAGCGGTTCTTCGAGCGCGCGGTCACCATCCACCGCTACGACTGCGAACTGGTTACGGCGCCGCCACCGGACGCCGAAGGCGGAGAAACCAGGCTGGCCATCGAGAACGATCCCTCGGCCAAAGAGGCCGTCGTCCGCTACGTGGTCGCCAGCCGTCCCGTCTATGACGGTCTGCGCCGGCTGATCGGGCAAGTCGCCGGCCTGCTGGTCCTGGCCGAGGCCGGCGGCCGCCGCGACGTGCTCGACCTGCCGGATATCCCGGCGGCGCGCGAGCGCTGGGCCGAGGTCGAGCAGCGGCTTCGCGCCTTGCGGGCGCCGAGCGGCGTGGAGGGTCATCTCGACCGCCTTGCGACCGCGCACGCGACGCTCGGCGAAGTGCTGGACGATTTCGGCCTGGCCCGGCTGCAACGCGACTGGCGGCGGCATCTCGACCGGGCGGGAGACAGGATCAAGCACGCCTATGCCTGGCTGCAGGCGGCGTCGGAACCGCGCGCCGGCATGACGCCGGTCGACTTCAATCATGCCTGCTGCAGTTGTGCGCAGCGCTGGCGACATCAGGGAGGAAACGATGGGCCAATATTCGATCTGGGTGCTTGAGTACAGCTACGTCACCAACTACCACAAGAGCGGCGTGCTCTACGGCGCCCACAACCAGGGCTACGTGAAGCTTCCCTATTGCTATGCGCTGATCAAGGGCAACGGCCACGTCGCCATGGTCGATGTCGGCTACAACAACAAGGACTACGGCAAGCATCTAGGCGACAAGTTCGGCGTCGAGAACTGGCATTCGCCCGAGGCGGTCCTCGGCGAGATCGGCCTGTCGCCGAAGGACGTCGACACGGTCTTCATCACCCACGCGCACTTCGACCATTTCGGCAATGTCGAGGACTTCCCCAAGGCGACCTTCTACATCCAGGAGAAGGAGATCGCGAAATGGGTCT
>JAFKFE010001010.1 GCA_017308345.1 Alphaproteobacteria bacterium
CGGTGCCGATCCCGTTGGTGCCGACGACGTCCTCGGTCCATTTCCCGCCGACGGCGAGATGGATATCCCTGCCGTCATGGATCGTGCGCTTGTCGCCGATGGCGTCGATGAGCACGCCGTCGCCATCGGTCAGCACCAGCATGGCGCCGGTCCCGTCGAGGAGGCGGCCGATCGTGAAGAAGGACCGCCGCGCGGCGGCGAGCAACTCGCCATTGGAGCGCGAGAGCAGCTCGATGTGGTCCTTGCCGTTCTCCAGCGGCGCTTCGCTCTGCTGGGCGTTGATGCCGCTCGTGGCGCAGCGGCTCCAGGAGTCGTGGATCAGGGAGCGAACCGGAAACCGGTTGCCGGTTCGCTCGCTGTCGCCGGCGAGCAACGTCTCCCAGGCTCGCATGGTCGTGCGCTCGTCATAGCCGGGCGCAACCAGGGCGTCGGGACGCATCGGATGACGGGCGGTGTGCGTCATGAGCAGGCTTTCATCCTGGCCGGTGCTACGCTTCATCTAACCATCGCACGCTCTCGCCCACCTCAATTCATGCCAAGCCTGTTGGAGATGTCCGCGGCGAGCTGCTCTTCGCCATAATCCGGTCCGAGCCGGCCGCCGTCGAGATCGGCCAATGCGACCGCGATGTCCTCGTCGACCGGCGAGAAATACTGATTGGCCTTGGTCGCGAGGACAAAGACGTCGTTGCCGTCCCTGCGCCTGAGATCGCCGATGTGATGCAGTTGCCGGCCCGAGTTTTCGTCCACCGCGATCACCCGGCCGTTGAGGCTGATGCGGATCCTGGGGCAGGCATCGGCCGTGGGCCTCGCGCCGCCGCCGGTATGGATGATGAGGCCCTTTGCCTGAGGCTTCGGCTTTGACGCCTTGCCTGCCGAATAGCTTCCGCCGCTGATATGATCGGCCAGCCGCGTGATGGTCGCGCGGTTCTGCTCGATCAAACGCTTCATGGCGGCGTCCTCGCGTCGCGAGCCGTCGCGCTTCGATATGATTTCGACCATTGCTCCTCCCAGAGTCACTTGGTCAAAAAGTCGTCTGCAACCGCCCCCCTTTTTCAACGGTATCGCAGAACCACCCTTCGTTCCAGTAGACTAACATACGATATGCGGCATCGGTACGGGTGGTAGCCCCATGCCGCATGGTCACCGGCGAAATCGCTCCCTTTGGTCTTATTGCGCCAGCTCAAACAGCAACGGACTGATCGTTGAGGCACGTGCCGAGATTGGCAAAGAACTGGCCGGCGAGCTTGCGCGCGGTCGAATCGATCAGTCGCCCTCCCAACTGGGCGATCTTGCCGCCGACATCGGCTTTCACCGTATAAGACAGAACGGTCGCGGCCGGTCCGTCCTCCGTGAGCGATACGTCCGCCCCACCCTTGGCGAAGCCGGCGATGCCGCCCTTTCCCTCGCCCTGGATGCTGTAGGAGCGCGGCGGATTGAGATTCGCCAGTTTGACCTCGCCCTCGAAGCTCGCCTTGATCGGACCGATCCTCAGCACGACCTTCGCCGTCATTTCAGTATCGGACTGCTTCTCCAGCGCCTCGCAGCCGGGAATGCAGCTCTTCAGGACCTGCGGATCGTTCAGCGCCGCCCACACGGCGCCGATCGGCGCTGCGATTCGTTCCTGTCCATTCATATCCATTGTGTCGTACCCTCTTACTTTGCCAAGCTGATGTCCGGAACGCGCTGGCCGCGGCGGCGCTCGATGGTGATTTCGGCGAGGATCGACAGCGCGATCTCCTCGGGCGTGATGGCGCCGATGTCGAGGCCGGCCGGCGCTTTCACCCGGTCGATCGCCTCGGGCGCGATGCCCTGGGCGACGAGCTTCTCGCGCAGCGAGGCCATCTTGCGGCGGCTGCCGACGAAGCCGTGATATTCCGCGTCTGTCGCCGCGGCTGCCTTCAGGGCGGCTTCGTCGCCCTTGCCCTGGGTCGAGACGATCACGAAGCGCCGCGCCGGATGGGAGGTATCGGGCGCGAAGCCGTCCACGATCTCATCCGCCTCCGGCATGGTGTCGAAATGCGCCAGCGGCGCCGCCAGCGTGACGTGGTAGCCGAGCGGCCGGGCCTGCTCGACCAGCGCCAGCGCCACCGGGCTGGAACCGAGGACGACAAGAACAGGCTTCGGCAGCACGGGCTCGACGAAGATATCCATGGTGCCGCGCGACGGGCACATGTTCGTGGCGAACTTGACGCCGTCGCGGTCCTCGCCCGGCTTGACGCCCAGCTCTTCCAAAAGATTTTCCGGCTGGATCGAGACCAGGCGCGACTGGCCGTCGGCCAGCGCCTCGCGGGCGGCCTTCAGCGTCGCGCCGCGCGCGCAGCCGCCGCCGATCCACCCCGCCTCGATGCGGCCGTCGGGCCGGATGATAGCCTTGGCGCCCGCCTTGGCGGCGGTGACCGAGACAGTGCGCACCACGGTTGCAAGCACGAACGGCTCTTCCGCCGCCTTCAGCCGTGACATCAGGTCCAGCACATCGACATGGGCGGTCATCTTCGCCTCCGTCACAGTTTGGCCAAATAGGGTTCGAGCGCCGCCAGGCTTTTCAGCGTATGCGCCGGCGCCAGCAGATCGACATGCGGCAGCGCCGCCCTCATGCCGGCGGCCTCCGGCGCGTAGCCTTCCCAGCCCATCATCGGATTGAGCCAGACGATGCGGCGGCAACGGCGGGCAAGCTGCGCCATCTCGCGGCCGAGCAAAGCGGCATCGCCGGTCTCGTAGCCGTCCGAGACGATCATGACGCAGGTGCGCGAATGGATGACGCGCGCGGCATGCGAGCGGTTGAAGGCCGCCAGGCTCTCGCCGATCCGGGTACCTCCGCCGGCACCCTGCGCCAGCAGCGAAAGCCGGTCGAGAGCGCGCGCGACATCCTTCTCCTTCATCGCGTCGGAGACATGGGCGAGGCGGGTGTGGAACAGGAAGGCTTCCGCCTCGCGGAACTCGTCCAGCACGCCGTGGATGAAGCGCAGGAACGTGCCGGTGTACATGCTCATCGAGCCGGAAGCGTCGAGCAGCACGACCAGCCGCAATGGTTTTTCCTTGCGCTGACGCCTGACCAAGCTGACCGGCGCGCCGCCATGGCTGATGTTGCGGTGGATGGTGCGCCTGAGGTCCAGCCTGTAGCCGCGTCGGCGCGCGCGGTCGCGCCGCGTGAGCCGGGCACGCATCGCCCGCGCCAGCCGCGCGGCGACCGCGTGGGCCTCGGCGATGTCGGCGGGATCGGAGAGCTTGCGGAAATCGGTGCTCGCCAGGGTCTCGGCGCGTGCGGCGCCTTCGGCGCGGCCCTCGCCCGAGTTTTCCGTTTCCTCCGGCTGGTCGCTCGAAGGGATCTGATCGAACGCCTCGCCCGCGCCTTCGCGCTCGGACGCTTCCCGAAGCGACTTGACCGAGGACTTGTTGGAATTGGCGGGCGTCCCGGCGGCCGTGACGCGCGATCGCGCGCCCTTGCGCAGCCAGAAGGCGTCGAAGATGCCGTCGAATTTGTCCCAGTCCGCCTTGCGCGCCGAAAACAGGTGCCTGAAGGCGGTACGAAGCAGGCCGGACGTCTTGCCATATCCGGCCGCGAGCAGCCTCGCGGCGTCCTGGCCTTCCTGCAGGCCGACGGTGAAAGAGGCCTCCCGCAACGTCTTCAGGAAAGCGACAAGCTTCGTCGAGACCAGGCGCGAGACGTCGTCCAGCTCTTCCAGGGTGGGCGGGGTGCCGCAGCAGCTCATCAGGCAACCTCCCTGATGCGCTGAATCAGTTTAATGACTGGTTGGGCGTTGGTCCCGCGCCACCGTGACGACAGCCTGTGTCGCTTGCCCCTCGAGGGCCCGCATGAGACCTGCTGGGTCGCGGTGGCCGGAAGCCGCAGACG
>JAFKFE010001011.1 GCA_017308345.1 Alphaproteobacteria bacterium
CACCCCGGGAGTTGCCGCGACGGCGGCTGCAATTCCTACACATAGTTCCGCTTTTGTTCTTAAATGCAAGCAGAAATTGCAGAGACGGAGGAGGTTGAAAAAACTTGTCGCCCTCGCAGGAAAGCCGGGCCTCACATATCGATGATCGACCGTCTCACCCGTCCGATGATGGTGATCGCGCCTTCCAGTTCCGGCGGCGGGATATCGAGGTAGGACGCCGGCTGGAAGGGCGGATTGTCGTTGGGGCGGTAGCGCTTGTAGGTGGCGCGGCCGGTTTCGTCGGCGATCACGTAGCAGCCATTGGTCACCAGCCGCTTGTCGCGCAGATTGACGAAGATGATCGAATCCGGCGGCGAGATCTTGTTCATCGACGGGCCGTCGACGCGCAGCGCGATCCACTCGCCCTCCTCGAGGTCGGCGGTGGGGATGGTCGGATAGTCGGAAAGGTTGACGACGCTGTCCTGGCTGCCGAGCTCGCCGGCGCTGATCCACGACACGATCGGCACGTCGACCGTGACCGGCGAGGGCATGAGATTGACCGGCGCGGCCTCCGCGCCGTCGACGTTGAACAGCAGCCAGCCGGGGTCGACGCCGAACAGCCGGCCGTATTTCTCGGCCGCCTTCCGCGACAAGGGCCGGTTGCCGTTCTCATGGCTGATCAGCGTGTTCTTGTTGATGTCGCGCAGCGCCCGCGCGGCATCGCTGGGCGTGGCATAGCCCGCCTGGGCGCGCGCCTGCTGCAATCTGTGCCGGGAATCCATCATCGTACAAAATGCCTGAAATTTATCGTCCAAAGTGTACGATTTTGCTTGCGCGCTGTTCGTACATAACGTACGCTTAACGCATGAATGAGCATCCCGCAAGCATTTCCGCATTACCCGTGATTCCGGCGCCGCCCACGAGCCTCCCGGCGCCGCCCACGAATATTTCGGGACTTATCGATCGCTGGGGCAGCATTGGCGCCTTCGCCGCCGATGTCGGCTGCGGCTACGAGGCGGCGCGCCAGATGCGCCGCAGAGGCCGCATCGCGCCGCAGCACTGGCCGCATGTGGTGGCGGCCAGCCGCCGGCTGGGCATTGCCGGCGTCAACTACGAATGGCTGGCCGGCCGCGCGATGCGGCGGGCGGCCGCCATGCAAGGGGAGGCGGCATGAACGCGCCTGCCTCGCCGCGTCAATTCCAATCGTCCGGACTGTCCTCCCCCCCGGTCCGGACGCATCCCGGGGCGCTTGCCCCGGATCCGGTCGAACCGCCCGCACCCCGGTTCACCGGAAGGGCCGGAGCCGCTCCTCCCCCGGCTCCGGCCCCCAATTCCGGCACAAGCTGCATCCGCACCGAGGACGGCACCGTCATCCTGTTCGACCGGGCAACCGGCCGGGCGGTGTCGGGCCTGACGCGGGCGGCGGCTGAAGCCAGGCTTCGCGAGCTGGAAGCGGCCGCGCGCCCCGCCTGATCCCGACCCTTTTTTGCGAACCCGACCGACGGCCTCGCGGCCGAACCCAGGCGCTTGGGCTTCAGCCCAGCCCTTTCACGAGCCCATGCCCAGCAATCGACGGAATGAGAAGATGGCAGCCGCCTACACACAAAAGGAAATCGACGAGATCGCCGCCTGGCTGAGGGAGGGGCTTTCGGCCTCGCGCATCGCCGGCCGCTTCAGCGCGCTGCGCGGCAGCCCGGTCTCGCGCAACGCCATCATCGGCATCGTCCACCGCAACGCCGGCCTCAGAGCCATCGGCTTCGCCAACCCCAAGGGCGGCCGCGCCGGCGGCAGGCCGAGGAAGCATGCTCGGCCGGACCGCCCGGGCCGGCGGGGCAGGACGGTGATTGGAGGGGTGACGCTCTCCGAGCCGGCCGCGCTTTCCAGATTTGCCGAGTTGGTGGAGAGCGCCGGCGCCGAAGCTGCCGATCTCCCCCCCAATCTTGCACCAAAAAGCGGGGGAGATGTTCGGTCCACCCTCCGCAGCTGCAGCGCAGCTGCTGCGGAGGACGGGCAGGACAGAGAGGGGTGCTGTCCCGCCGACGTATCGGTCGTAGGCAGCCCCACGCAAGCGCAAACCACCGCCCGCACCCCACCCAAGCCCAAACCCAAGGCCCGAAAACCCGCGCGCACCTTGCCGCCGGCCTGGCTCGCTCCCGGCCAGCGCGAAAGATCCGAAGCGCGGCTCTACAAGCTGCCGCCGCCGCCGCCGCCGGTGAACCCCGGCCGCCAGCCGCACGTCGCGGCCATGCGCTTCCTCGACTGCCTGTTCGGCCGCTGCCGCGCGCCGCTCGACCTCGCGCTGCGCGAGGATGCCGAAGCCGATCCCGTCGGCGCGCGGCCGGGACCGGACATGCTGTGCTGCGGCCTGCCGACATCCGCCACACGAAGCTACTGCGCGCATCACCACGCCAGGTTCCACGGCCATCGCGGGAGGGGGATGTGATGGGTGGGGCGCCGGAACTGCCAATCTCCCCCCTTGTGGGGGAGATCAGCTACTCGCCACTGCCTCCGCTTGCCCATGACCGAGCGCTCCCCATGAGCGGCACGATCTGGTCGAAATTCTTCTGGTCGGACTGGGAGTCCGATCCGAACCTCAGGCTCTGCTCTCTCGCGGCGCAAGGCCTGTGGATGCGCATGCTGTGCATTGCCGCGGCGCACGAGCCGGTCGGCTATGTCGCCATCGCCGGCAAGGGGCTGGAGGAGGCGGCGCTTGCCCGCCTCGCCGGCTGCGCGGAAGCGGAGCTTGGCGCGCTGCTGGGCGAGTTGGAGCAGAACCGCGTCTTCTCGCGTGACCGCCACGGCCGCATCTATTCCCGGCGCATGATCGCCGACGCCCGCAAGGCGCGTGCGGCGCGCAAGAACGGCTTGAAGGGCGGCAACCCAAGCCTTTCAAAGGAAAGGGCTTTTCCGGCCCCGGATAAGCGGCGGGCAAGGGCAGGGGATAAGCGGGAGGATAAGCCCCAGAGTCCAGACTCCCAGAGTCCACAAGCCATGAATCCAGAATTCCAGGGTCCGGAAGCCGATAGCCCATCGGGAGAAAAAGCCCCTGCTTTTTCTTCCCGCGCTTCGCGGAACGGCAAACCACGTTCGGGACGCACAGGCGCTCCCGGCGAAAAATGGCATCGCCGCAAGACCCATGTCGATGCCGCCAACGCAATCATCGAGGAGATCAATGACCGCAGCCGAATTGCAGCAGGCGGCGAAGGCGCTGGCCGCGATGTTCTCCTGCTTCCCGCAATCCGCCCTGGCTGACGCCGAGATGCAGCTGCGCGGCTATCTCGCCGCCGTGCAGGACGCCGAGCTTGCCGACGTCGAGGCCGCGATCCGTCGCTTCATCCGCGGCGAGGCCAAGATGGCCAACGCCCAGTTCTGCCCATCGAGCGCGCAGTTGTCGATCGAAGTGCGCGAGCGCCGGTTGATGCGGGAACTGACGGCGAAAAGGGGCGGGCATTTACCTGTGAAGCTGGTGAAAACATAGGCGCCAGCCAATCTCGACATGTCGGCGCCAGGCACCCCCCTCTGGCCTGCCGGCCATCTCCCCCGCAAGGGGGGAGATCAGCTCCTGTCGCCGCTTTCGCCAATCGCCGACGTTGCAGGAATGGCGTCTGCGCCAAAGCCGCCAATCTCCCCCCTTGCGGGGGAGATGTCCGGCAGGACAGAGGGGGGTGCTGTCCCGCCGGCCTTTCCGATTTCCATTCTCACCAAACAAGGACCCCTCCCATGCCCCGCAAATCCTCGAAAAAACCCCAACCCCCAAAACTCCCCAAGGGCGAGGCCGAGCAGGTGCGCATCCGCCGCGAGATCGGCCACGACTTCGCGCTGAAGCCCGACGCCTTCGGCCGCCAGCGGCTGACCGCCGGCACGGCCGAGGCGC
>JAFKFE010001012.1 GCA_017308345.1 Alphaproteobacteria bacterium
TACGTTCGGCTTCGATCGGCACAAGATACCCGACATGCTGGACGAACGGATTTGCCCATTCCAGCCAACTAGCTGGCGGAGTCATCAGTCGCGGTGGCGTCCAAAGATTGTATGCCCGTTGACCGCTGCCGTTGGCGTCGAGCGCTTGGCAGATTTCGGGCTTGTCCGGCTGCCACGTTATTTGATCGACCGATGCGCGGTTCCGGTCACGACGCCATAATTCAAGCGTCCGGTGTTGCTTCCTGACCGGATTGCCGTTTTGATCGATCTTCCCGCTGTCAAGTTCGGTTACGCTAGCGGCATATTCGCTTGCTGCATCTTCCTTGCTTCGGATGGTCTTGCTGACTCGATGGACGATCTGGCTACCGAAGCCGATATGAACTAAGTCCCGCAACATTTCATCCAGGGTCATAATTGACGGCAGCGGCGGCGTTGGCAAATCGTCGCCAATCACCATGTCTGCCTGTACCTGTTGTTCTCGGCGGTCCTTAGCAGTGAAATATTTGCGGTTTGGACCGGTAATGGCGGAAGTGATGGTGCGAGCTCGGTAGTCGCCGCGCGTATACCATTTGGTGCGTTGGCACAGCGGCGCGCGGGTCATTAGCCGTTCGATGCGCACAGGATTGCAGCCGGTCCACCAAGCTAGTGCATTGGCAAGAGCAAGCTCGGCGCCGCTGTGGTCGAATGGACGCTTGCCGGACCGATCCTCGAAGAATTCACCGAGCTCAGCAGCGATGCCGTTCCATAGCGCCGCAAATGACGGCGCTTTGCCGAATACGGCGGCGGGTCCGCCTTTGCTCTTGATTGCGCGCTTGATTAGTTCGTCATCATCGGGCGGGCCGGCATAATCGGACCGCGCGGTGTCTTCCCATTCGACCACCCCGGGATAACCGGATTGCCGCTCCGGTACCCAGGCGGCCAGTACCGGGCCGCAATCAGTCTCTAGATCGAGCCGCGACCAATCGCAGTGGCCGAACGCAACAAAGCGGCCTTCCGTGTAACATTCGAAGCGGGCTCCGCCATTTGCCCATTTGCGGGACTTGTTCGCAAACGCCGCTTTGTTGCTCACCCGTAGAATGCCATGCAGCCCTTTGCCGCTCTGCGATGTCTCCCAAGATCCCCCGGGGAAGACTGATTGAACAATCATTGCGGCATGCGGCGACCATTCCCCGGTGGCGGGGTCACGGCAGTCGTCAAGGTCGATAAAGGCGAACGGGTCGTCCGCTGTGAAGACGAAGCCCACGCCGGCATATTGACCGCCAGCGACGGCGCACGTGGCAGTGTCAAAATCTGTCCAGGTCCTTGAGTCGGTCGTGCTGGCGGGGTTGCCGGTCTTCGGATTGAACGGGAGCTTGGCCGGCTTCGGTTCACCAGCTCTGTGCACAAGTCGCCAGACGACGAACTGTGGCAGTGCCTTAAGCGGTGTCGGGACGTTGCCCGACAACGCATGCGGTGGTATGTGGGCATTCATTCGAAGGGTCTTTCTTGGCCGGTGGCGCTGCAACGCTTGCCGGCTTTTTCTTTGAGCGGCGGATCAACTAACCGCTGCTCTGGTTTTGAAAACTGTTGTTCACTTAAATACTTGCTGAAAACGCAGACCCGCCAAAAGCGGCGCGGGTAAGCCACAGGGGAATTAGCCAGCCTTGTGCGCGAGCATGAATTGCTCCACTTCGGCGCGTACCCAATAGCGGCGCTTGTTGATCATGCGGGGTCTGGGAAAGTCGGAAACGGGCGGTGTCACCTTTCCCGTTCGGGGATCGCATGAGCCGTTAAGCCAGCGATAGAGCGTCATATAGGAGATGTTGCCGCAAGCGGCGCGCACTACGGGCGCGGGGATAAGTTCGACGGAAGACATGGGACAGACCTTGTTGGTGAGGGAATGGGCGGAGCCTGGCTCTTGCGATCCATCGCAGAGCGCCGGGCCGTTCCCCGGCTTTGGGTCGTCCAACCCCTATCGCCGCGTCTTCCTCGCGGCCTGGGGCCGTCCAGCCCCCCCACACCATCGGTCGTCCAACCTTTGGCATAGGCAACCGACCATAACAAAGTCTAGTGGTCAATAACGCTCTATAACTCCGCTGTGGATAATTTAGCCAGACCTCAGCCCTAAGCGGTCTTTTTGAGTATTGTTACATTGCTTGCGATAATTGCTTGAACGCGCGTTGCCCATTGTTCCAAAGCGTCGCGCTTTTCGTCCTGATAATCATACCGGTTATAGATTGCGGCAACCCCCGACACCTTACCGGTTTTGTGATTTAGGATTGCTTCGGTCACTTCCTGCTTAATTCCAAGCTTGGCTAGTTCGGTCGCACATGTGCGCCGCAAATCGTGCAAATGCCAATCGGGCAATGCCGGTTCGCCGCAATGCTTATCGAGCGCCTTCTTACCGTTGCTGAATCCGCTGAACGGCGTCGTTGCAGTGGTCGTGAACACGTATTCCGACAAATTGCCGTCCGCGTCGTGCATTTTGGGCAACTGTTCAATTGTCGTCTTTGCCAGCGGCGAGAGAGGCACGACATGCGGTCGTGAATTCTTCGTGCGAGCGGCTTCAAGCGTGATCGCTTCATCGGCTATTTCGGACCATTTGAGATTGGCGATTTCGTCTCGGCGTTGCCCGGTCAACAGCAGCAATTGCGTCATGGGGCCGAACGGATAGCCGCACTTTTCGGAAGCGTTCCAAACGCTCTTGATTTCCTCATGGGACAACACGCGGTCGCGGCTCGTCGGTTTTGCCGGAGCTTCGGCAAGCTCAATGATGTTCCGGCCCATGACGCGCGCAACCGGCTTCCAACGGAAGAATGCAGACAGCACCGCAAAGGCGTTCCGCCTCGCGCCGGGTGATAGCTTTGCCAAGAGCTTTTCAACGTCCCGGTAGTCGACCGTGCGAATGTCTGTGACGTGTTTCCAGTGAGGTTTGATATTGGTCTCAATGATGCGTTCGTACTCGTCCGCCGTGGTTGCTTTGACCGCCCTACCCTTGAATCCGGTCGTCCTGGCGGTCTTGATGAATTCGTCAAACCAAGCGCCCACGCTCGTCTTATCGATCTTCTGTAGCCGGGGGTCGTTCCCGCGCCGTGCATCTGCAACCACTCGTTCGGCGAGCGCCCGAGCTTGGGTAACATTCAACGCTTGCGTTGCGGATACGACAGTTGCACCGCGCTCGACGCCGCCGGTTTCGTCATAACGGCCGATTGTGACCTTTGCGGCTTTACCGTCTATTTTGGTCCTCACTGCCCACGATAAAGCGCCGCTTGGTTGCATGACGAGATACAGCCCGGATTGAGTGCTGTCCGGTATTTCTTGCCGTGTGGTTGTCGGCTTCAAACTGGCGATGAATGCAGCGGCCTTCTTGAATTGGCCGGGGATCGCTTGAGGCATCGGTTTGGCTCCGGGTAATATCAGGGGTAATCCGGGGTATGTGATATTACGTTATGGAGCGTTATGCAAACCGATGCCATGCAAGCCGAAAAATGCATTAAATGCCATCTTTTCAATGCCTTGAGCGGTAACGACGTTAGGCTACGTTATGCTTTGGGGTGTTCTGGCACAAAATTTGTAAACCGAAGGTCGCGGGTTCGATCCCTGCCGGGGGCACCAGGATTTCAGTCCGATTACGCAGTTCCGATCGCCGCCACCAGCACCCTGTTCTGCCTTCGTATCGCCGCGCGCAAGTCCGGTATCCTCGCCTCGTCGCGCTTCACGAATTCGATAAACATCATGTTCATGTTGTTGAAGATCAGCTCACCCACCGCCGGCCCGTCTGTGTCCGGCCGCACCAGGCCGATCTGCTGCAGGCGCGCGATCAGCGCGCTGATCTGCTCGGTCAGGTCCCGATCGAGCGCCGT
>JAFKFE010001013.1 GCA_017308345.1 Alphaproteobacteria bacterium
TGGCGCCGGTATTGCAGCCGCGACTCGCTGCCCGCGCGCACCACCGTGTGGCACACCGTGAAGCCCATGCCATCCCGCTGCGTCAGCAGCCGATGGCTGGTGCCGTTGCCCCAGTCGACAAAGAAGTCAGTTTTTTCTACATCTGCCAGTTGTCGGATAAACATGGACGCCCTTTCATCGAAAGCGGGTTGGGAAGCGCTTGCGCTTCGAGTTCGGTGGAATTGATCGACTTTTCCGAGCGTCCCGGATAAGGATCCAGCCACGGCAGGATCAATGACGCGGCGCGAGCCACGCTTCAAATGATGGATTTTAGCGCTACTTGTTAGAGATTCTTACAGATGGACTATCTGCCGCTGAATGCCATCCGGGCTTTTGAGGCGACCGCCCGCCACCTCAGCTTTTCCGCCGCCGGCGAGGAGTTGCACGTTACCCACCCCGCGATCAGCCATCAGATCAGACGGCTGGAGGAATGGCTCGGCGTGCCTCTGTTCCATCGTGACGCCCGCAAGGTGCGCCTGACCGAGGCCGGGCAGGCGCTGCAGGCGTCCGCGAGCGCGGCGCTGACGGAGCTGGGCGCGACCTGCCGCCGCATTCGCAGGAACGCCGCCCAGGCATCGCTGTCGGTGGGCTGCATTCCCTCCATTGCCAGCCGCTGGCTGGTGCCTCGCCTGTCGGACTTTACGGGTCGCCATCCCGAGATCGCGATCCGCGTCGCCTACGCCAAGGCCGAGGATCGGCTCGAGGACGACAATGACATCCTGATCACGCTCGGCGCCGACCCCTCGCCGCAAGTCACGAGCCTGAGGCTGTTCTCCCGCATGAGCCGGCCTGCCTGCAGTCCGCATTACCTCGCACGCAAGGGGCGGCTGGAGACGGCGGCGGCCATCGCGGCGGCGGACCTGCTGCATGACGAGACGCGCCAGGGCTGGCAGGAATGGTTCGCAAAGGCCGGGATCGGCAAGGCCGATGTCGGCAACGGACCGGTCTTTGCCGATTTCAACATCCTGGCCACCGCCGTCATCGCCGGGCACGGCGTGGCATTGTGTCCGGTCGAGGTTTTTCGCGAAGAACTCAGGCGCGGCGACCTCGTCGTCGTCTCCGATATCTCGACCGACGACGACAAAGGGTATTTTCTGACGATGCCGGCTCAGCCTTCAGCGGCCGAAATCAAATTCGCGGACTGGTTCCACGATCAGGTATCGGTGAAAGCGGGAGCCGAGGCCTGAGGTTGGCGCATCAGCTCACGATGAACCCGTGCGCGAACGGATCGCGGTCGTCGATGAAAATGGTGTTCAGTCCGGTCATGCGCGCCCAGCCGCCGATGGAGGGAATGATCGCTGGCTTGCCGGCGACGCTGACCTCTTTTTCGACCCTGCCCTTGAACAGCGAGCCGATGATCGATTCATGGACAAAACTGTCGCCGGGCTTGAGCCTGCCCTTGGCGTGGAGCTGCGCCATGCGCGCCGAGGTGCCGGTGCCGCAAGGCGAGCGGTCGATCGCCTTGTCGCCGTAGAACACGGCGTTGCGCGCATCGGCCTCGGCGTTTTTCGGCTCGCCGGTCCACAGCATGTGCGACAGCCGGTTGATGCCGGGATTCTCCGGATGCACGAAGGAATATTTCTCGTTGAGGCGCTGCCGCACCACCGGGCTCCAGGCAATGAGGTCGCCGGCCGAGTAGTCGGCCATGTCGCGGTAGTTCTTCTGCGGCTCGACGATGGCGTAGAAATTGCCGCCATAGGCGACGTCGACGCTGATCTCGCCGAGCACCGGGCACTCCACCGTCAGCCCCTCGGCATAGAGGAAGGAGGGCACGTTGGTGATGCGCACCTCCTCGACATATTCGCCGACTTGGCTGTATTCGGCGATGACCAGGCCCGCGGGCGTGTCGAGCCTCAGCACGCCTGGCGTCCTCGGCTTCACCAGGCCGTGCTCGATCGCCATCGTCACCGTGCCGATCGTGCCGTGGCCGCACATCGGCAGGCAGCCCGACGTCTCGATGAACAGGATGGCGATGTCGCAGTCCTCGCGCGTCGGCGGATAGAGGATCGAGCCCGACATCACGTCATGGCCGCGCGGCTCGAACATCAGCCCGGTGCGGATCCAGTCGTACTCGGCGAGGAAATGCGCCCGCCGTTCCATCATTGTCGAGCCCTCGAGCAGCGGCCCGCCGCCGGCGACCAGGCGCACCGGATTGCCGCAGGTGTGGCCGTCGATGCAGAAGAAGGATTTCTTGGCCATGGTACTCTCTTTTCAGAAACGCTGCGCACGGAACGGGGTGGGATCGAGCGGCGGAGTCTGCCCGAGGACGAGATCGCGGATCAAGCGGCCGGTCGCCGCCGACTGGGTCAGGCCGAGATGGCCGTGGCCGAATGCATAGTAGACGTTCGGCGCCCGCGCAGCGCCGATCACCGGCAGCGAGTCCGGCAGCGACGGGCGATAGCCCATCCACTCGCGGCCGCCCGACGGATCGAGCCCCGGCAGAAAACGCCTCGCCTTCTCCAGCATCGCCTTGGAACGCGCGAAGTTCGGCGGCCGCTCGATGCCGCCGAGCTCGACGGCGCCGCCGACGCGCAGGCCCGTTTGCAGCGGCGTGATGACGAAGCCATGCCCGGAAAAGATCAGCTGCCGCTTCACGTCGAAGGCCGACGCCGGCAGCGTCGTGTTGTAGCCGCGCTCGGTTTCGAGCGGGATGCGGTCGCCCAGATCCCTTGCCAGAAGATGCGACCAGGCGCCCGCCGCGATCAGGAGCTTCTTCGCCATACGCCTGCTGCCGTCGGCCAGAACGATCGTGGCGCCGTTTACGCCGGCCTCCACGCGTTCGATCCGCGTATGCTCGAAACGGGCGCCGAGCCTTTCCGCATAGGCCCACACCGCCTTGCCGAGCAGCTTCGGATCGGCGACCGTCTTCCAGCCCGGCACGAAGGTGCCCTTGACGAAGCGCGGCGAAAGGCCCGGCTGGAGCGCGGCCATCTCCTCGCCCTCGACATGGCGGAAGCCGATGCCGAAACGCTGGCGCTCGGCCCAGCCGGGCAGCGAGGCACGGAACTCGGCCTCGCTCTCATAGAATTCCAGGGAACCGTCCTCGCGCAGCATCGGCCGCGTGCCGGAGCGGTCGAGCAGGCCCATCCACTCGGCCTCGGCAAGCCTCATCATGCCGGCCTGCGTGGCCAGGCTGGTCTCATAATGCTTCGTCGCGCCCGCCCGCCAGAAGCGGATCAGCCACGGCAGGAGCTTCGGCAGATAGGCCGGCGGAATGGCCAGAGGCCCGAGCGGATCGGCGAGCCATTTCGGCAATTGCCGGATCATCCCCTTATGCGCCAGCGGCAGCACATCGGAGAAGGCGAAGGCGGCGGCATTGCCGGAGCTCGTCTCCTCGCAGATGCCGGTACGGTCGAAGACGGTGACGCTGCGCCCCGCCTCCGAGAGCAGGGTCGCGGCGCAGATACCGATGATCCCGCCACCGATGATGGCGATGTCCTCCCCTTCCCCCCGCGAACGGGGAGAAGACGCCTGGAGGGCGGATGAGGGGCGGCGCCCGTCCTCGGAATTTTCCTGCACGTGAAGGCTGTCCCTTATTCGGCCGCCACCAGCTTGTCCGTCGACCGAGGAGACGTCTGGAGCGACGGCAGCATCGGCCGCACCGCCAGCGCGTCCCGGATGATCTTCTCGACCGCCTTGCGGCGTTCGCCGGAGAGCGGCTGGCGCGGCATGCGCACGCGGTCATTGGTACCGATCGCCAGCACTTCGGCAAGCTTGATGTTTTGGACCAGATAGGTGGACACGTCGAGGTCGAGCAAGGGCCGGAACCAGCGATAGATCGCCAGCGCCTCCTCGCGGCGG
>JAFKFE010001014.1 GCA_017308345.1 Alphaproteobacteria bacterium
ACCCGTCGCAGATCCTGGGTGGCGGCGACGGCGGCCTGCTTCCGGGCGGTGGCGGCCAGATCACCGACAACAGCGGCTCGCAGGATAGCGGCCAGTCGCCCGCCAATGACGAGATGAAGCAGTTCGTCGCGACGGTGCTGGCGGAAACCGAAGACACCTGGACGGGCATTTTCAAGTCTCAAGGGTTGACCTACGAGGATCCGAAGCTCGTGCTGTTCAGCGGCCAGGTCCGTTCGGCCTGCGGTTTTGCTTCGGCGGCGGCCGGGCCGTTTTATTGCCCGGGCGACCACAAGGTCTATCTCGACATGACCTTCTTCCAACAGCTCGACCAGCAGTTCGGCGCTTCCGGCGAGTTCGCCCGTGCCTATGTGGTGGCGCATGAGGTCGGCCATCACGTGCAGAATCTGACCGGCATCATGGACAAGTTCAACCAGATGCGCCAAGGCATGAGCGAGGCCGACGCCAACCAGCTCTCGGTGCGTATCGAGCTTCAGGCCGATTGCTTCGCCGGCGTGTGGGCCCATTACACCGCGCAAAAAGGCATATTGGAGCAGGGCGATATCGAAAGCGCGCTGAACGCCGCCAAGCAGATCGGCGACGATACGCTGCAGAAGAAAATGCAGGGCTATGTCGTGCCGGAAAGCTTCAACCACGGCACCTCGCAGCAGCGGCAGACATGGCTGGCGCGCGGCTACAAGCGCGGCAAGCTGTCCGACTGCAACACGATGAGCGGTCCGATCTGAGGCGGCGCCTCCGCTTCTTTTGCGGCGGCGATCCGTGATCGAAGGCGGCTGGCAAGGGATGTCAGCATGAGACGCTTGTCTTCGTTCGCGGATTGTTCTCGCTCGGAACCTCGCCTATAAGGTGCCTCCCGCCTTTGCCCCGGGGCGGCCTGAGGAGCTTATCACCATGATCGACCCTAAAACCGCCAGGCGGGGCCTTGCGCTCGTTTTCACCACGCTGCTGCTCGACATCATCGGCTTCGGCATCATCATGCCGGTGCTGCCGGCCTATCTGGAGGAACTGAGTGGCGTCGGCGTCAGCCAGGCCGCGATCGAGGGCGGCTGGCTGTTCTTCGTCTATGCGGCGATGCAGTTCTTCTTCGCGCCGATCATGGGCGGCTTAAGCGACCGCTTCGGGCGGCGGCCGATCCTGCTTGCCTCGGTGCTGACCTTCTCCGTAGACAACCTGATCTGCGCCATCGCCTGGTCTTATCCGATGCTGTTCATCGGCCGTGTGCTCGCCGGCATTTCCGGCGCCAGCTATTCGACGACCTCGGCCTTCATCGCCGACATCTCGAACGACGAGAACCGGGCGAAGAATTTCGGCCTGCTCGGTATCGCCTTCGGCGTCGGCTTCGTCATCGGCCCGGTGTTGGGCGGATTGCTCGGCGCGTTCGGGCCGCGCGTGCCGTTCTATTTCGCCGCCGCGCTCGCCTTCGTGAATTTCCTGATCGCGATGTTCCTGCTGCCGGAGCCGCTGGACGAAAAGCACCGCCGGCCCTTCGATTGGAGGCGCGCCAATCCGGTCGGCACGCCGATGCAGATGCGCAATTATCCGGGCATCGGCTGGATCGGGCTGGTGTTCTTCCTGATGACGCTCGGCCACATGATGTATCCGGCGGTCTGGGCGTTCGTCTCCAACTACCGCTATGGCTGGAACCAGCAGCAGATCGGCTTCTCGCTCGGCGCCTTCGGCCTGTGCGGGGCAATCATCATGGCGACGGTGCTGCCGCGGGTCATTCCAAGACTCGGCGAGTGGAAGACGGCGGCGATCGGCTTGACCTTCACCGCGCTCAGCGCTTTCGGCTATGCGTTTTCGACGCAGGGCTGGATGATCTATGCGGTGATCGTGGCAGGCTGCCTGGAAGCGCTGGCAGATCCGCCGCTCAGAAGCCTTGCCGCCGCCAAGGTGCCGCCTTCGGCGCAGGGCGAATTGCAGGGCGCGATGACCTCGATCTTCTCGATCACCTCGATCATCACGCCGCTGCTCTATACGGCGATCTTCTCCTGGTTCACGAGCCCGACGGCACCTGTCGTGTTCGGCGGCGCCCCTTATGTGCTCGGCGCGATTTTCCTGACACTGGCGGTGATCGTCTTCGTGACGAAGGTGGCCAAACCGACGCCGAAGGAAGTCGGGCGCATGAATACGCAGGAAGTGGTGACCGACGCTGCCTGAGGACGACTAAGGCTCAATCCATTCTCCGGGGACATCGAGCGCCTTCGCCAGCATTGCGCTGGTCTGCTCAGACGGCTTGCGGCGATTGGATTCGAGGTCCGACAGGAAGCCCTGGCTGACACCGATCGCCGCGGCCAGTTCGGCTTGGGTAAGCTTTCGCCAGTTGCGCAGCGCCTTTAGCCGACTGGAGCCGCGCAAGACATCCATGGTCACGTCCGCAGGCAGCGCCCTCTCGGTTCTGAGGTCGGCTTTGCGCTCGTCATAGATGGCGACATCCGCAGCATCTTCGAGAGCCTCCTCGGCGGCATGCAGCAACGCCTCGTAATCCGCCTTGGGGATCACGACCAATTCCTCGCCCGTTGAGGTTTTGATGATTTGCGGGGCATTCATGACATCTTGTCCTGCTATGACCTGCTGTAGGTTGTCGTCTCGCGTTTTCCTATGTAGATCGCCAGGATAGTGGTGCGATCCTCATCGAATATAACGCGGTAGCGACCGATCCGCAGCCTGTAGCCATTTCTACCAGCTAAGCGCTTTACATCTCCCCGACCACTTACCGCGTAGTCCATCAGGCCCTCGGATACTTGGTTCCGAATGTCGGCGGGTAGATTGTCAAGATCACGAGCCGCTGCCGCCGAGAGGATGATGGCCTTCACCGGATATCGCCGCTCTTATCTCCAATTTAGCGATATTATAGCTGTTTGATGGAGTATGTCAACGCTCCGCCAGCGCTTCCTCGCCGCGACGTTCGCGGATCAGGTTGACGAAGCGCCGGAACAGGTAATGCGAATCCTGCGGGCCGGGCGAGGCCTCGGGATGATGCTGGACCGAGAAGACCGGACGGCCGGTCAGCGCGATACCGCAGTTCGAGCCGTCGAACAGCGAGACATGGGTCTCCTCGACGCCTTCGGGCAGCGAGTCGGCGTCGACGGCGAAACCGTGGTTCATCGAGACGATCTCGACCTTGCCGGTGGTGTGGTCCTTGACCGGATGGTTGGCGCCGTGGTGGCCCTGGTGCATCTTCTCGGTCCTGCCGCCAAGCGCCAGCGCCAGCATCTGATGGCCGAGGCAGATGCCGAACACGGGGATGTCGGTCTTCAACAGGTTCTGGATCACCGGCACGGCATATTCGCCCGTCGCTTCCGGATCGCCGGGGCCGTTCGACAGGAAGATGCCGTCCGGCTGCATGGCGAGGATTTCCTCAGCACCCGTTTTGGCCGGGACGACGGTGACCTTGGCGCCCAGGCCCGCCAGCAGGCGCAGGATGTTGCGCTTGACGCCATAGTCGATGGCCACGACATGCATCGACGGCGCGTCCTGCTCGCCATAGCCCTCGTTCCAGACCCAGGGCGTCTCGCGCCAGACCGAGGACTGGCCGGACGTCACTTCCTTGGCGAGATCGAGGCCGATCAGGCCCGACCAGGCCGCGGCCTGCCGCTTCAGGTCCTCGATGTCGAAGACGCCATCGGGCGCATGCGCGATGACGGCGTTGGGCATGCCCTTCTCGCGGATCAGCACGGTCAGCGCGCGGGTGTCGATGCCGCAAAGCGCAACGATGCCGCGCCGCTTCAGCCACTGGTCGAGATGGCCGGCGGCGCGATAGTTCGAGGGATCGGTGACATTGGCCTTGAAGATCGCGCCGACGGCGCCGGCGCGGGCG
>JAFKFE010001015.1 GCA_017308345.1 Alphaproteobacteria bacterium
GATGGGTTAGGATATCAGGCGCGGCGCATTGCCGCGCATGGCGCCAAGGCGCTGGCGTCGAGGGGCGTTGAGATTCAGGTCAAGCCGAGTCGAAAATGGTGGCTTCCGAGAACCGGCCTGCGCCGGCCGTAGCCTCAATTTAGCTGCCACGCCACCCACGAGTGCTTCGGCCGGCGAAGGCCGGAAGCGCAGGAAGCCGCCATTTGCAGGCCGGCTTCACCTGAATATCAATGCCCCTTGGGCATGAAAGCCGCGATCCACTCCTTCGGAAAGCGCTTGGGCCGGCCGCTTTCGCCGACGATCGCCGCTTCGACCCTGGCCTCGACCAGCAGATCGCCGCCGCGCTTCAATTGCTGGCCCATGACGATGCGCGCGCCGGAAATGTCGTCGGTGCGGGTGTCGATGGTGAGGATGTCGTCCATGCGCGCCGGCGAGCGGAAGTCGATCTCCATGCGCCGCACCACCCACACGATGCGCTCGCCATGCTTGCCATCCAGAAGCTCGGTATGGTGCACGCCCGCAAGCCTCAGATAGTCGGACCGGCCGCGCTCGAGGAATTCGAGATAGCGCGCATGGTAGACGACGCCGGAGAAATCGGTATCGGCATAGTAGACGCGGGCCATCAGCCGGTGGCCGAATTCCGTCAGCGCGCCGGAAAGCCCGGCGCTGAGCGCCGCCGATTCACCATGATCGTCCATCGCGCTTTCCTTTTTCGGCCCAGAAAGGCAGGTGTTTCTCGCGCGGGAACGGGATGGCACTGTTGGGCACGATGATCAAGACCCTGATGACGGCGCTGCTGCTTGCGTTCGGCGCGCTGGCGTTGCCGGCCGAAGCGGCGACGTTCTCCATGAAACGCGGCCTCAACCTCGACCAGTGGGTCACCTGGCCGGCCGAGGACAGATGGGGCGATCGCCAGGCGATCCTGCCTTATCCTGAGTGGCGCAAATTCCTCAAGGGGGGCGACCTCAAGGCGCTCAAGGATGCCGGCCTCGACTTCCTGCGCATGCCGGTCGATCCCGCGCCCTTCCTTTCGGACCGGACCACGGCCCTTCGCGAGGACCTCTATGCCAGCGTCCTGGACTCGGCACGCATGGTCAACCGCGCCGGCCTCAAGGTGATCGTCGACCTGCATCTGATCCCCGCCGGCGGCAGCCGCAAGATCGGCATGGGACAGGTCATGGACGATCCGGCCGTCTTCGATGCCTATACGGAACTGGCGCGCAGGATGGCGCGGACGCTGGCCAAGGAGGATCCGAGGCTTGTCGCGCTGGAATTGATGAACGAGCCGCTGGTCGATTGCGACAAGAACGGCGCCGATCTTTGGCCAGGTCGCCAGAAGCGCTTGTTCGCCGCCGCGCGCGCCTCCGCCACCAGGCTCACGCTGATCCTGACCGGCGGCTGCTATTCAAGCGCGGATTCCCTCGCCAGGATCGACCCCAGGGCAATCGCCGACGACAACGTCATATGGGCCTTCCACTCCTACGACCCGTTCCTCCTGACGCATCAGGGCGCAAGCTGGGCAGGTGACTTCATCCCCTATGTCACCGGCCTGCCCTATCCGCTGACGGCCGTTCCGAAAGCGCAACTGGACATGACGCTGGACACGATCCGCGACCGCATCAGGGCCGAGGCGCCCTGGGCGCGGCGGAGCGGCCTGCTCAGCTATCTCGACGAACAGGTGGCGACGATGGACAGCCCCGAAAAGCTGCTTGGCGTGATGGACGCGCCATTCGCCACGGTCGACGCCTGGGCGAAGGCCAACGGCGTCAAGCCGCAGGATATCACGCTCGGCGAATTCGGCATGATCCGCAAGGAATATGGCAACGGCTTCGTCATGCCTGCCAGATACCGCGCCGCCTATGTGCGCGACATGATCGCCCGCGCCGAGGCGCACGGCTTTTCCTGGTCGGTCTGGAGCTATGGCGGCGCCTTCGGCGTCGTCGACGCCTTCGACGGCGAGAAGGCCGAGCCGGGCGTGATGGATATGATCAGGTCACTTCGTTAGCGCCGAGATCGATCTGCAGGATCTCCGGCCGCACCCCGAAACGGATCGGCGCGATGCTGAAGCCCAGCCCTCCCGAGACGATCAGGTTGCGGTCGTTCTCCACGACGTGGCCATAAGCGTAGCGGTTACCATAGGCCGAAGGCACGACCGGCGAATAGCCGAACAGCCGCACCTGTCCGCCATGTGTGTGCCCGGACAAGGTGAGCGAAACCCGCCACGGCACCTTCGGGAAAATGTCGGGTTCATGCGCAAGCAGGATGATGGGAGCGGTGTCGCCGACCTTGGCCAGCGTGCCCGGAAGATCGTCGAGGCCGGTGAGCCCCCTGCGGCCCCTGGCCTTGTTCGGCAGCAGCGCGATCTGGTCGGCCAGGCCGGCGATCCAAAAACCCTGCCCGTCCTTTTCCAGGCGCACGACGTCGTTCTCCAGCACCGGGATGCCGACTGCCTCCAGCGCCTTGCGTGAGATGGTCGGCCCCGCCCCGGCAGCCTGCGCCGAGCGGTCCTCCCACCAGTCGTGATTGCCGAGGATCGAGAACACGCCGAGCGGCGCCTTGAGTCCGGACAACGCTGGAGCCCATTCCGACGCGTTCACCCAGCCGGTCACAATCCGGGTTCCGGCGGGATAGTCGCCAAGCATGACGATCACGTCCGGCTGCAGCGCATTGGCCTCTTCGGCAAGCGCTGCGATCCGTTCCGGCGTCATCCAGGGGCGGCAGGCATGGATATCGGCAAGCGCCACGACGCGCAATTTGAGCCCGGCCGGCCAGTGCGGCGGCGTCAGCGCGTAGCGCTTCACATGGGTCAGCAGCATCGGCTCGATGCCGACCGCATAGGCGCCGAGTGATACCATGGCGAAGGCCGAACCGCCGACAAGGCGCAGGAAAGCGCGTCTGGTGATCATGGATCGGCCCAAGCCCCTTGGGATTTGCATCAGATGAGCTGCCTTAAAGGCGGCAATTGCGCCCTGAGCTGGGCCGAGGCGCGCAGATTCCGCGCAGACGGGCCGCCGCAACGCCGGACGGCGAACAAATCTGCGTTACTCTTCCTGGAACAGGCTGATCTGCTGCTGGGCGATGTCCTTTGGCGGGTCGAGCCCGAGATGGCGCCAGGCATTGGCGGTCAGCACGCGGCCGCGCGGCGTGCGCTGGATGAAGCCCTGCTGGATGAGATAGGGCTCGATGATGTCCTCGATCGCGTCGCGCGGCTCGGAAAGCCCCGCCGCGATCGTCTCGATGCCGACCGGGCCGCCGCCGAAATTGCGCGCGATCATCGACAAATAGCGGCGGTCGAGCGCGTCGAGGCCGAGCGCGTCCACCTCCAGCCTTGTCAGCGCCTCGTCGGCGATCTTCCTGTCGACATGCTCGGCACCCGCGACGCTGGCGAAGTCGCGCACCCGGCGCAACAGCCGGCCGGCGATGCGCGGCGTGCCGCGCGCGCGGCGCGCGATCTCGACCGCGCCGTCGTCGCCGAGCGGCATCGACAGGATGCGGGCGCCGCGGCGCACGATCTGCTCCAGTTCCTCGACCGTGTAGAAATTGAGCCGCACCGGAATGCCGAAGCGGTCGCGCAGCGGATTGGTCAGGAGCCCAAGCCTCGTCGTCGCCGCGACCAGCGTGAAGCGGGCAAGGTCGATCTTGACCGAGCGCGCCGCCGGCCCCTCGCCGATGATGAGGTCGAGCTGGAAATCCTCCATCGCCGGATAGAGGATTTCCTCGACCGCCGGGTTGAGCCGGTGGATCTCGTCGATGAAGAGCACGTCGCGCTCCTCGAGATTGGTGATCAGCGCTGCGAGGTCGCCGGCCTTGGCGATGACCGGGCCGGA
>JAFKFE010001016.1 GCA_017308345.1 Alphaproteobacteria bacterium
CTGGCCACGCCGCGCGGCAAGGTGATCGGCGGCTCGTCCTCTATCAACGGCATGGTCTATGTGCGCGGGCACGCCCATGACTTCGACCACTGGGCCGAACAGGGCGCCGCCGGCTGGGGCTTTGCCGACGTGCTCCCCTATTTCAAGCGCATGGAGGATTCCGACGGCGGCGAGGATGGCTGGCGCGGTCACGGCGGACCGCTGCATGTGCAGCGCGGCGCGCGGAAGAACCCGCTCTACGGCGCCTTCGTCGAGGCGGGCCGACAGGCTGGCTTCGAGCTCACCGACGACTATAACGGTTCGAAGCAGGAAGGCTTCGGGCCGATGGAACAGACCATTTTGGGCGGGCGCCGCTGGTCGGCCGCGAACGCCTATCTGAAGCCGGCTCTCAAACGCAGGAATGTCAGCCTGGTCAAGGGCTTCGCCCGACGCGTGGTGATCGAGAATCAACGCGCGATCGGCGTGGAGATCGAAGCTGACAAACAGATTCAGGTCGTCAAGGCGCGGCGTGAAGTGATCGTCGCGGCGTCGTCGATCAATTCGCCGAAGATCCTGATGCTATCCGGCATCGGCCCGGGCGCGCATCTGCGGGAGAACGGCATCGAGGTGATCGCCGACCGGCCGGGCGTCGGCGCCAATCTGCAGGACCATCTGGAGCTCTACATCCAGCAGGAATCGACCAAGCCGATCACGCTGAACTCGGTGCTCAATCCTTTCTCCAAGGCATTGATCGGCGCGCAGTGGCTGTTCTTCAAGACCGGCCTCGGCGCCACCAACCATTTCGAGGCGGCGGCCTTCGTGCGTTCGCGGGCCGGCGTCGATTATCCCGATATCCAGTACCATTTCATCCCGGCGGCCGTGCGCTATGACGGCAAGTCGGCGGCGAAGTCGCATGGTTTCCAGGCGCATGTCGGGCCAATGCGTTCGAAGTCGCGCGGGTCGGTGACGCTGCGCTCGCCCGATCCGAAGACGAAGCCGGTGATCCGCTTCAACTACATGTCGCATCCTGACGACTGGAGCGAGTTCCGCCACTGCATCCGGCTGACGCGCGAGATCTTCGGCCAAAAGGCTTTCGACGGTTTTCGCGGTAAGGAGATCTCGCCGGGTAGCCATGTGCAATCGGACGACGAACTGGACGCCTTCATCCGCGACCACGCTGAGAGCGCCTACCACCCCTGCGGCACCTGCCGGATGGGCCGCGCCGACGACCTGACGGCCGTCGTCGATCCGCAATGCCGGGTGATCGGTGTCGAGGGCCTGCGCGTCGCAGACTCCTCCATCTTCCCGCGTGTGACCAACGGCAACCTCAACGCGCCCTCGATCATGACCGGCGAGAAGGCATCCGACCATATACTCGGCCGCACGCCGCTGGCGCCCTCCAACCAGGAACCCTGGATCAATCCGCGCTGGCAGGTGGCGGACCGATAGGGCATTCTCAAGCGGGCGCCCTCCCCGCCCTTCGACCATGAACGGAGAAAAGCCATGCGCGCCCAGCCGACGGCATCGCACTATGTCAACGGCCGCTACATCGAGGATGAGGGCGGCACACCGCTGCCGGTGGTCTATCCGGCGACCGGCGAGACCATCGCCACGCTGCATTCGGCAACGCCGAACGTTCTTGAGCTGGCGATCGAGGCGGCCCGCGCCGCGCAGCCGGCCTGGGCGCGGCTGAAGCCTGTCGAGCGCGGACGCATCCTGCGCCGCGCGGCCGACATCCTTCGCGCGCGCAACGCCGATCTCGCCCGCATCGAGACGCTGGACACCGGCAAGGCGATCCAGGAAACGCTGGTGGCCGACGCGCCGTCGGCCGCCGATTGCCTGGAGTATTTCGCCGGAGCGGTCGCCGCCTTCAATGGCGAGATGATCGATCTCGGCGGACCCTTCGCCTATACGCGGCGCGAGCCGCTCGGCGTGTGCGTCGGCATCGGCGCCTGGAACTATCCGATCCAGATCGCCGGCTGGAAGTCGGCGCCGGCCTTGGCCATGGGCAACGCCATGGTGTTCAAGCCGTCCGAGAACACCCCGCTATCGGCGCTGGCGCTGGCCGAGATCTACTCGGAAGCGGGTTTGCCTGACGGCCTGTTCAATGTCGTGCAGGGCTATGGCGATGTCGGCGCGGGTCTCGTCGGCCACGATGTCGTGGCAAAAGTCTCGGTGACCGGCTCGGTGCCGACCGGCCGCAAGGTGATGTCGCTCGCCGGCTCCAAGATGAAGCACGCGACGATGGAACTCGGCGGCAAGTCGCCGCTCATCGTCTTCGACGACGCCGATCTCGAGAACGCCGTAGGTGGCGCCATGCTCGGCAATTTCTACTCGACCGGGCAGATCTGCTCGAACGGCACGCGCGTCTTCGTGCAGAAAGGCCTGCATGACCGTTTCGTCGAGCGGCTGGTCGAGCGCACCAAGAAGATCCGCATCGGCGATCCGCTCGACCCGGACACGCAGATGGGGCCGCTGGTCAACAGGCTGCAGCAGGAGAAGGTCGTCTCCTATATCGAAACCGGCAAGCAGGACGGCGCGACGCTCGCCTGCGGCGGCAGCGTGCCGTCGCTGCAGGGTTTCGACGGCGGCTTCTTCATCGAGCCGACGGTGTTCACCGGCGTGACCGACACCATGCGGATCGCGCGCGAGGAGATCTTCGGACCGGTGATGAGCGTCCTGAAATTCGACAGCGAGGACGAGGTGATCGAGCGCGCCAACGACACCGAGTTCGGGCTGGCGGCCGGCGTGTTCACGCGCGACCTGCCGCGCGCGCATCGGGTGATCGCCGAGTTGCAGGCCGGCACCTGCTGGATCAACGCCTACAATCTCACGCCCGTGGAAATGCCCTTCGGCGGTGTCAAGCAGTCCGGCATCGGCCGTGAGAATTCGCTTGCCGCGCTGGCGCATTATTCGCAGCTCAAGGCGGTCTATGTCGAAACGGGAGACGTGGCGGCGCCTTATTGATGTTGGGATACGCTCCGGCGGATCATCGCGCTGTTCTCCTTGCCCCGGTTTGCCGTAACTTCCCCGGCGGCGACGAAGGCAAAGGAGACTGAGATGGCGGGCGAAGCCAGGGACAAGCGAACCGCCGTGCTGCCGCTGCTGCTCGGCTTCAACGGCGGCTATGTCGATACGATGGGTTTCCTGGCGCTGCAGGGGCTGTTCACCGCGCATGTCACCGGCAATTTCGTGACGCTCGGCGCTTCCCTGGCGCTCGGCACGTCGGGGACGCTCTCGAAACTGCTTGCGCTGCCGGTTTTCTGCGTGGTGGTCGTCCTCAGCCGGTTGTTGTCGAACGCGCTGAGACACAAGGGGGCCCCGGTTTTTCGCTATCTGCTGACGATCAAGCTGGTCCTGCTGGTAGCAGCCGCTACCTTGGCGGTGCGGCTCGGACCTTTCCCGGATGGCGACCATTGGGCCGCCATCGTGACGGGAATGATATTGGTTTCGGCCATGGCCGTTCAGAACGCGGCGCATCGCGTCCATCTCGCCAGCCTGCCGCCCTCGACGCTGATGACGGGCACCACGACCCAGATCATGCTTGACCTGGCCGACCTGATCCAAGGCTCGTCCGCCGAAAACACAGCGGCGTCGCGGTCGCGCCTCGCGCGGATGTCGGGCATGGTGGCCGTCTTCGCCCTCGGATGCGGAATGGCCGCGCTGCTCCATGTACAGATCGGCGTCTGGTCGTTCGCGACGCCGCCGGTCGTCGCGATGCTACTGCTGATCGTCCGCGAGAGCGCGTCCAGCACGACGCCGTAAGCCACCGCGCAACAAGGAAACCTGCCGCAAGTCGACCGGCGGGCGATGCCGATCTCTCAATAGCCACGGCCTGCTGTGGC
>JAFKFE010001017.1 GCA_017308345.1 Alphaproteobacteria bacterium
CCGCATGCGCTGGATGAACGTGGCGGTCGATCCAGGCGACATCGTGCGGGGGGTCGATCTCGCGCGACAGAAGCGACTGGTGACGCTCGACGGGGCGCAGCCGGACGTGCTGCCCGGCGTCGATCTGCATGCGGCCTTCGACAGCCACACCTACGGCTCGATGTGGGTCACCGTGCGCAACGGCAAGGAAGACAGCTGGGTGCTGGCTGGCGACCTGGTCTATGTCTTCGACAATATCGAGGGATCGGGAGCCGCCGTCGATATCGAGACGCTCTACGTCCCGGTGGGGCTTGCGGTCGGCAGCCAGACCAATCTCGTGCTGGCGACCGAGGAGATGATGAAGCAGGTGAATTACGAGGCGCGCCGCGTCATTCCCATCCACGAAGAGCGGCTGAAGGACCGTTTCCCGTCGCGCATCACCAAGGATGGCCTGCGCATCACCGAAATCTGCCTCGCGGACGGCGAGAAATCGAGGGTGCGGTAATGGAGGCAATCCGCAAGGTCGCCATCGTCGGGGCGGGACTTGTCGGTCGCGGCTGGGCGATCGTCTTCGCCCGGGCGGGGCATGAGGTGGCGATCTATGACGACAGCGCCGAGATCCGCGCGGCGGTGATCGACAGGATCCGCGCCAGCCTTGCCGACATGCGGGAAGCCGGGCTGGTCGACGCCATCGATCCCGTCATGCGGCGGTTGAGCGTGGTCGACACGATGGAGGCCGCGGTCGCCGGCGCCGACTATGTCCAGGAGTCGGTGCTCGAACGGCGCGACGTCAAGCAGGCCGTCTGCCTCGAAATCGACCGGGCCATGCGGCCGGACGCGGTCGTGGGCAGTTCGAGCTCGGGCATTCCCGCCTCTGCCTTCACGCAGGGGTGTGTCAACCGGGCCCGCTTCCTCGTCGCGCATCCCGTCAACCCGCCGCATCTGATCCCGCTGGTCGAATTGGTTCCCGCGCCATGGACCGATGCAGAGGTCGTACAGTGGCTGCGGGCGCAGATGGAACAGGTTGGCCAGGCCGCCATCGTCGTGCGCAAGGAGGTCGACGGCTTTGTCCTCAACCGCCTCCAGGGCGCCTTGCTCAACGAGGCCTGGGCCTTGCTGGAAGAGGGTGTCGCAAGCGCCGCCGACATCGACCTGACCGTGTCGCACGGGCTTGGCTACCGCTGGTCCTTCATGGGACCGTTCGAGACGATCGACCTCAACGCGCCGGGCGGCATCGCGGATTATGCGCGGCGCCTGGGGCCGCTCTACCACGCGATCGCGCAGGCAAGGCGCGATCCGGCGCCGTGGTCCGAAGCGCTCATCGCCAAGGCCGAAGCCGAGCGCCGTGAAAAGCTGCCGGCGTCCCGGTTGGGCGAACGCAGCGCCTGGCGCGATCGCAATCTCATGGCGCTGGTCGCCCACAAGCGAAGCACCAGCGTCTGATACGGAGATGGCCATGGCGGCAACGCTGCATGACAAGGTCGCCCTGGTGACCGGAGGAACCGGCGGCATCGGGGCGCAGATCGTATCCAGGCTCGCGCGGGAAGGGGCCTCGGTCGTCGTCGGCTACAACAGCTCGCGCCAGGCGGCCGAAGCGCTGGTCTCGACGCTGGCGCCCGGCAATCACATGGTCGCCGAGGCGACCGTCACCGACAGCGACTGCCTCACGCGCCTCGCCGGCCAGATCGACAAGCATTTCGGCCGGCTGGACATCCTGGTCAATTGCGCCGGCATAACCCGCTTCGTGCCGCATCCGGATCTCGACAGCCTGGACGACGCGTTGATCGACCGTATCCTCGGCGTCAACGTGCGCGGCGTCATCGCCACCACGCGGGCGACGCGGCGGTTGCTCGACCGCACCGGCAACGGCGTCGTCGTCAATATCTCGTCGATCGCGGGCGTGCCCGCCATGGGCAGCAACATCGCCTATTGCGCATCCAAGGCCGCGGTCGACAACCTGACAAAGTCGCTGGCGCGCGCGCTCGCGCCGAAAATCAGGGTCGTCTCGGTTTCGCCCGGCGTCGTCGACACCGATTTCATCAAGGGCCGCGACGAATCCTGGCGCGATGAACAGGCGAGCCGGACCCCGCTCGGGCGATTGGGCACGCCCGACGATGTCGCCGAGGCGGTCCTGGCGGCGGTGGCCCAGCTTCGCTTCGCGACGGGAATCATCATTCCGGTCGACGGCGGGCGGCCTTTGGCGTGATTGTCGTCGCGGACGCCGGACATCCGTTGGGGAGAGCTGAATGACACCAACCATTGCCATCACCGTCGGAGATCCGGCGGGCGTCGGACCCGAAATCGCGCTCAAGGCCGGCCGGCATTTCGCGCCACAGCTCGCGACCGGCGCCTTTCGGCTGCGCCTGATCGGGTCGCTGGCGGCGCTGGGCGAGATGGCGCGGTCGCTGGCCTTGCCATTGCCCGCCGTCGCGCAGGCAAACGAGCCGCTCGGCATCTGGCCGATCGAGGGTTCCGCCGTCGCGATCGGGCAGGTATCCGCGGAAGGCGGCAGGCAGGCCTACGAGGCCGTGGCCGAGGGCGTGCGCCGCACGATGGCGGGCGAGGCGTCGGCCATCGTCACCGCGCCGCTCAACAAGGAATCGCTGCATCTGTCCGGTCATCGGTTCCCGGGCCACACCGAGCTGCTGGCGGCGCTGACCGGCGCGCGCGACAGCGCGATGATGCTCGCGCACGGGGCCTTCCGCGTCAGTCATGTCACGACGCATATTGCGCTGGAAGATGTACCGAAGCGGGCGACGGAGCCGCGCATCCGCCGGGTCCTCGACCTGACGATCGAAGCCCTGAAGCACCTGGGCATCGCCTCCCCCCGCGTCGCGATCGCCGCGCTCAATCCGCATGCCGGCGAAGGCGGCATTTTCGGCACCCACGACATCCGCGTCACGGAGCCGATCGTCGCCGACTACAGGGCGCGCGGCCACGATGTCCATGGTCCCGTTCCGGGCGACACCGTCTTCGTGAAAATGCGCGGCGGCGCCTATGACGCGGTCGTGGCCATGTATCACGACCAGGGCCATATTCCGGTGAAGCTGCTCGGCTTCCAGATCGACCCCAAGACCGGCGAGTGGCTTGGCCTGAGCGGGGTCAACATCACGCTCGGCCTGCCGATCGTGCGCACCTCCGTCGACCACGGCACCGCCTTCGACATAGCCGGCCGCGGCATCGCCCGGGAAAGCAGCCTCATCGAGGCGATCGACTACGCCTTGTCGCTCACCGCGGAGAAGGCCGCGTGAAGCATGGCCCGACCGGGCGCGGCGTCGGCAAGCAGGATGTCCTGATCGTCGCGGACGACATCACCGGCGCGCTCGACACGGCCGGCTATTTCGCCACGCCCGAAAACCCGTTTCAAGTGTGGCTCGACCGGCCGCCCACCATTTCCGGCGGCAATGCGATCGACCTCGATACGCGCGATCTCGACGAGGCAGCGGCTTGCGGGCGTGTCGCGGAGATTTTTGCCGGCCGTGAACGGGGCCTGCTCTCGTTCAAGAAGATCGACAGCGTCATGCGCGGCCACCCGATCGCCGAGGCCGCCGCCGCCTTTCGCGCCGGACAGTTCCGGCGGCCGCTTTTTGCCCCCGCCTTCCCGGCCATGGGCAGGGTGACGGTCGACGGGCGGCAGCTTGTGCTGTCGCCGGACGGCAAGGTGCGGGTCGGGCCGGCCTTGGTCGATGCCTTGTCGAGCCACACTTGAAACGGGTTTTCGGGCGTGGCGAAATAGCCGGCCGTGTCGAGCGCGCCGGTGATGTCGTCCGCGACGATCAGGACATCCTGCTTGCCGACGCCGCGCCCGGTCG
>JAFKFE010001018.1 GCA_017308345.1 Alphaproteobacteria bacterium
GAGACAACGCCGACTAAAGCGCGTCGCGCTGAACCGGATTCAGCCGACGCGCTTTAAGTCTTTGTTTTTATGCATGTCGTTGCCCCAGAACCGCTGCACGCTTCTGGGCGACATGCATCAGGCCCGAACAGCCTCCCCCGCCGAAACCGCCTTGTGCAGATGCACCATCATCGCGGCCGCGAAAAGCGGCGTCAGAAGGTTGAGCAACGGCACGGCAAGGAACAGGGCAATGACCAGCCCGGCCAGGAACACCGTGCCGGCATATTTGCGGCGCAGCGCCTTGGCCTCGGCTTCGGGGCGAAAACGCATGGCGGCGAATTCGAAGAATTCCCGGCCGAGCAGATAGCCGTTGACGATGAAGAAGGCGGCAATGTTGATGCCCGGCACCAGAAGCAAGAGCAGCGCGACGATGTTGCCGAGGACGACCACGCCGAAGAATCTGATGGCCAGCACAAGCGAATGCAGCGCCGGCACGGGCCTGCCGGGCGGATCGTTGGGATAGTCGGTACGCTCGACCACTTCGGCGACATCGTCGAGGAAGAGACCGGCGACGATCGCCGTCACCGGCGCGATGAGCAAGGCCATTCCTATCGCCAGAATGATGCCGGCGATGATGCCTCCCAGCCATCCGGCCCATGACGGCAGGCCCGGCAGCAGGGTTTGCAGCCACGGCCAGGCCAACCATTCCAGCAGGCTCTCCAGGCCGAGCCAGAGCGCGACCAGGGCGAGCAGCGTCAGCCCCAGCGTCTTGAGGAAGACGGAGCGGAATTCAGGCGAGAACAGCCGGCTGGCGGCAGCGCGGGCGGCGTCTAGGATCACGGCAGGTCCGGGCCTCTCGAGAAACGTCGCTTCGCAGATAGGCCGGCTCGGTCCATCGCGCAACCAAAGCACGTCGCGTCGACGCGCTTTGGGTCTTGTCTCGGTGCATGTCGTTTGTCCCAAACCGCTTCACACTTTTGGGCGAAATGCATTATTGCGCAAGCCGGGTCCGCCGGGCGGGAATGGTCATCGCCGCGACGCCGGCGACGACGAAGCCCATGCCGACCCAGGCGGCCGGCCCCAGGCTTTCGCCCAGGAAGACGGCGCCGATGCCGACGCCGATCGGCACACGCAGATAGGCCTGCGAGGTGGTGCCGACCGAGCCCAGCGTGTGGATCAGGCGGAAATAGATGACGAAGGCCAGCGCCGTCGAAAAGATCGACAGGCCGAGCAATGCCTGGATCGATGCGGCCGACGGCGCAAGCATCCATGGCCGGTCGACGATCAGGCTGAGCGGCACGAGCACCGCCGCGCCGCAAAGCATCGAACCCGCGGCGGGAACCATCGGATCGAGCCCCTTGAAGCCGCGGCCGAAGATCGCCGCCCCGGCGTAGGAGACCGTCGCGATGACGATCGCAAGCTGCGCCCATAGCTGATGGCCAAGTCCGCCGAGCGCCTGCGTGCCGATGATCAGGCAGATGCCGACGATACCGGCGCCGACACCGACGAGCTTGCGCGCGGTGACAGGCTCATGGCGCGTGATCAAGGCCGTCAGCAGGAAGGTGAAGATCGGCGACGTCGAGTTGAGGATGGTGGCAAGGCCGGCATCGACCGATCGTTCGGCGGCGGCGATCAGCGTGAACGGCACGACGCTGTTGAGGCAGGCCTGGAAGGCGAAGCGGCGCCAGGTTGCCGCATCGGCCGGCATGGCAAGGCCGCGCCAGCGGATGATGGCAAGGAGAATGGCCCCGGCGATCAGGGTGCGGGCGGCGATGAAGGTCACCGGCGGAATCGTCTCCACGCCGATCTTGATGAAGGTGTAGGAAGCGCCCCACAGCAAGGCCAGCACGCCAAGCAGCGCGAGGTCGGTGGACATTTCGGTCTTTTCGGACATTCGTGGTTCGCGCCCTTCAGCCCGTTGCCGGATCGACCTGCTTCTAGCCGCGATGCCGGGGAAATGTTTCGACCAAGATGAAACCTTAGCTGTCAGGGTCGCGACTGTTGTGGGCCAGTTCGACGCGAACGCTGCCGCAGCCGGCGAACAATCGGCGCCGAGGCCGGCGTCACGGATGACAATGGCGATTTTCGGGGTAGGCAAAACATTGCCAAGTCGCTAGACCCGCGCCCGGCCGGCATGCCAGATAGCCGGCCAGAAGCCTGATTGGCTCTTGGCGGAGATTTTGATGCCGGAATATGACGTGCTTTGCATCGGCAATGCCATTGTCGACATCATCGCGCAATGCGACGAGGCTTTTCTCGAGACCAACGGCATCATCAAGGGCGCGATGAACCTCATCGACGCCGGGCGCGCCGAACTGCTCTACAGCCGCATGGGGCCGGCGATCGAGGCTTCCGGCGGCAGCGCCGGCAACACGGCGGCGGGCGTCGCAAGCCTTGGCGGGCGGGCCGCCTTCTTCGGCAAGGTGTCGAACGACGCGCTGGGTGCAATCTACACGCACGACATCCACGCCCAGGGCGTGGCTTTCAACACCGGCCCCCTGGAGGGCGAGCCGCCGACGGCGCGCTCGATGATCTTCGTCACGCCCGACGGCGAGCGTTCGATGAACACCTATCTCGGCGCCTGCGTCGAGCTGGGCCCCGAGGACGTCGAGGCCGACAAGGCCACCGGCGCCAAGGTGACCTATTTCGAGGGTTATCTGTGGGATCCGCCCCGCGCCAAGGAGGCGATCCGCCAGACCGCGAAGCTGGCGCATGCGGCGGGCCGCGAAGTGTCGATGACACTGTCGGATTCCTTCTGCGTCGACCGCTACCGCGACGAATTCCTCGAACTGATGCGATCGGGCACCGTCGACATCGTCTTTGCCAACAGCCACGAGATCAAGTCGCTCTACCAGACCTCTTCCTTCGAGGAGGCGCTGGCCGCCATCCGCAAGGATTGCAGAATAGCCGCCGTCACCCGCTCGGAGAAAGGCTCCGTGATCGTGCGCGGCGACGAAACCGTCACCATCCAGGCGACCAAGATCAAGGAACTGGTCGACACGACCGGCGCCGGCGATCTTTATGCCGCCGGCTTCCTTTACGGCTACACGACCGGACGCAGCCTCAAGGATTGCGGCGACCTCGGCTCGCTGGCGGCCGGATTGGTGATACAGCAGATCGGCCCACGCCCGCGCCAGAATCTGCGCCGCGAGGCCGAGCAGGCCGGGCTTCTCTAGGGCATGGCGCCCCGCCCCATCGCGTAGCCTTTGTCGTGACCCAGGGTCACCTCGACCGGCCGCCAAAACGGGCCTGTTTGTCGCGCATCTGTCACGCTGGACTTCTACACGCGCACTGAGGCGTTCCGCGACTGACATTTCGGCGTGCCAAACCAGGGGTGTGAAGATGCAAACCAGCAAGTTGCCGGGCCGCGTCGCCCGTCGCCGTCGCTATTTTTGGTTTCCGCGATAGATTTCAGTAACCGCCAGCGTCGGGGGAGGAGCGCGGGCCGCAAGACAGATCCATGAGCAGATTACAGAACCCGCCCGACGGGATTTCACAAGAGGCATTGGCAGACCTTGTGGCCGAAGCGGTGCAACAGGCGCTGACGCAGCACGGTGTCCTGCTGGACGCGGAGGCGCTGGCGTCAGCCAGCAAGATCGCCGGCCATGTGGCCGCCGCCCTCCCCTTCCTGCCGCCGGCGCAGCGCCTCGCAATCGCTTCCTTCAAGGGCGCGTGGACAGGTCTTGTCGCCGATTTCTTTCGCGCGACGGCCGACAGGATCGCGAGCGACGGTTCGGCCGTATCCGATCGCGTCTTCGAGCGCGCGCCGCCGAAACCGGAAACGGCAAGGCCGACGCCTCCGCGGATT